>VGSO01000132.1 GCA_016874945.1 Deltaproteobacteria bacterium | reverse complement strand
CATCATGGCCACTTCCAGCAGGTCCCGGACGGTCTGGAGGTAAGGCTCGTTCTTTTTCAGGAATTCCAGCATGTCGAAGCCGCCTTCAATGACCGCGTGGCTGACGGTGGCTTCAAACGCGGCCAGATCGGTTTCCGGCTCAAAAGTCTTATACAGGTCAAAAAAGGCCTTTTCGTGCTGCACCTCCACCCGGGCCAGTTGGGCGGCCAGGCGCCGCAGGTCGGGGTCTTCAATCTTTTCCGGGATGGTTTCGTAGAAGGTCTGGAGGCCCTTTTCCATGCCGTAGGCCAGGGTGAGGATTTCCTGGGGGGTTTCATCCCCCCGGATGAGGCCCAGGTTGAGTTCCTCGGGGCCGGTGGCCTTGTGGCCCTGGAAAGCCTTGATGCCGCCGGACAGGTTGTAAACCTCTTTAAAGCCCCATCCGGAAAGAAACTGGGCCGCCACCCGGCTGCGGCCGCCGATGGCGCAGTGTACCAGGGTGGGTTTATCCGGGTCCAACTCCTTATACATGTCCTTTAGTTGGGGCAGCGGCAGGAGTCGGCCCCCGGGGAGGTGTTCCTCTTCAAATTCCCAGGGTTGGCGCACGTCCAGGAGGGTGTAGGAGCCTTCGGGGTGAGTGGCCAGGTATTCCCGGGCCTCATCGGGGTCCATGGAACTCACCGGAGTAAAGAGCTTTCTAAGCTGGATCATTCAATTTGCCTCACAGATTTTCTTTGCCGGAACCTTCCAGGGCGGCCAGTCCTTGGGGGGTCAGACGGTAGGTAAACTCTTCCTGCTCCACGTATTCGGCCTGGAGGAATTCCCGCATGGCGGCCCGGACCATGAACAGGTCCAGGTCCGTTTCCTGGGCCAGCTTCCCCATGGTTTTGGGGGCCTGGAGGGCCAGGAGGATCGTCTCCCCGGAAGGGGCCAGGGTCCCGTCGGGCTGAATACAGGCCATAATACGGTTTTCGGTCTTCGGTTTTCGGTTTTCGGTAAAGATAATTACGGATTATCAATAAGTTACAGATTAAGTTTGTTGCACTTGAAAGAGAAAATGGTATAAATCCCTACTTCAGCTTTTTCTTGCAGAAATACCAGTCCACGCACTCAAAGCCCTGCTTGAGGCGTTGTTCCGCAGCCTCCACGGTGCGGGGCGGCGGCACGATGACCGGCTCCCCGGGCTGCCAGTTAGCCGGGGTGGCCACCCCGTGCTGGTCCGTGGTCTGGAGGGCCTTCACCACCCTGAGGATCTCCGCCATGTTGCGGCCGGTGGACATGGGGTAATAGATCATGGCCCGCAAAACCTGGCGGGGGTCGATGATAAAGACGCACCGGGAAGTCTCGGTTTTGCTTTCCCCGGGCATGATCATGCCGTAAAGGCCGGCCACCTTGCGGTCCGAATCGGCGATGACGGGAAAGGGGATTTTTACCCCGAATTTTTCTTTGATGTTCCGCACCCAGGCGATGTGGGCGGTGACGCTGTCCACGCTGAGTCCCAGGAGGTCCACGCCCAGATTTTTGAGTTCCTGGTGGATTTCCGCAAAGGCCAGAAATTCCGTGGTGCACACCGGGGTGAAGTCCGCGGGGTGGGAAAAGAGGATGACCCAGCGATCCTTGAAATCTTCCAGGGCCAGGCGCCCCCAGGTGGTATCCGCTTCAAAGACCGGGGCCGGATCGCCGATGCGGGGCATGGGCCGGATTTCGGGTTTCTCGTCCATAACTTGCCTCTTGTTGCGAAAAGTTGTTTCTGTGGACGGGCAGGGAGCGTTGCTCCCTGGTCCTCCCCCCAAAATTATCTTTCATACGAGCCTCTTGCAAAATTATGTAGCCGCAGGCTTCAGTCTGCGCCGGCACAGGCTGGAAAGCCTGTGCTACTGAATCCGAGTTTCTGGTTTTTTCGCGAAGATTTTGCCTGTAACACCTTGATTTGATTAAAGTAATTAGGTCATTTTTTAGTTTGGTTGCGGCCTTTAGGCCGCGATGTGCTACCGGATATTTCTTTAAGCAACATGGGAAAATCGCAGCCTCAAAATGAATTTTGCAAGAGCCTCATACCTCTTCCCTCAAAAAAATCCTGGCGTCCAGGACCGCGGCGCCCTGGCCTTCATTGAAGATTACCAGGGGATTGAGGTCCATTTCCTGGAAGTCCGGAAAGTCCAGCACCAACTGGGACAGGCGTTCCAGGCACTGGGCCGCGGCTTCCAGGTCTGCCGGCGGTTGGCCCCGGTAGCCGGCCAGCGCGGGATAACCCTTCAGGTCCCGGATCATCCGGTGGGCCCACTCTTCGGAGATGGGCGCCACCCGAAAGATGACGTCTTTGAAAATTTCCACATAAGTTCCCCCCAGGCCGAACATCAAGAGCGGCCCGAACAGGGGGTCCCGGCTCATGCCCAGGATGGTCTCCCGGCCGGGAGGAGCCATTTTCTGCACCAACGCCCCGGCCCACCGGGCCTCAGGCTGGGCCGCGGCCACCGCCTCCCGGAGTTCCCGGTAAGCCGCCTCCACTTCCCCCGGGTGGTGGAGGGACAACTTGACTCCGCCGATATCGATCTTGTGGATGACGTCGGGAGAGACCACCTTCAAAACCGCGGGGAAGCCCAGTTCCGCCGCGGCCTGGGCCGCTTCCCCGGCGCTCTTGACCCATCTGAAAGGCAGGGTGGGGAAGCCGTAGGCCCGGAAAATCTCGTGGGCCTCGGGTTCCAGGAGATAGCGCCGCTTTTCCGCCCGGGCCCCGGCCAGCACCCGGGCCACCGCGGCCTTATCCACGTCGGCAAAACGCTTGACGTCGTAGGCGGGGCCGCCCACGCTCAGGGCGTAGCGGGCCATGGCCGCCAGGCTGCGGGCCGCTTCCTCGGGGAAATGGTAATGGGGAATCCGGGCCTGGGTGAGGATGGCCAGGGGCGCCTCGATGTTTTCCAGGGCCATCTGGCAGACCAGCACGGGCTTGTCAAACCGGGAGGAAGTCTCGGCCACCGCCGCGGCCACGGCCTTCAGGTCCGTCATGAGTTGGGGGGTGGAGATGACGATGACCCCGTCCACGCCAGGGTCGGCCAGGACCGCTTCCAGGGCCAGCCCGTAGCGGTCCTCCCGGGCATCCCCCAGGACGTCCACGGGATTGCGGACGCTGGCCGCGGGGGGCAGGCCCTGGGCCAATTTTTCCATGGTGGCCTGGGCCAAAGACGCCATGGTAAGGCCGTAGCGCTCCGCGGCGTCGGTGGTCATGATCCCCAGGCCCCCGGCGTTGGTGACCACCGCCACCCGGTTGCCCTGGGGCAAAGGCTGCCAGGCGAAGGCTACCGCGTGGTCGAATAGTTCTTCCAGGGACTCCACCCTTAAAACCCCGCATTGGGCAAAGAGGGCGTCGTAAGCCTCATCCGAGCCGGCCAGGGCGCCGGTGTGGGAGGATGCCGCCCTTGCCCCCGCGGCCGTGCGGCCGGACTTGATGGCCAGGATGGGCTTCTTTTGCTCCTGTTCGCCCACTTCCCGGGCCAGCTGGAAGAACCGGGAGGGGTCCGCCAGGTCTTCCAGATAAAAGAGGATGACGCCGGTCAAGGGGTCGTCCTTGAGATACGCCAGGAAGTCGTTTTCGTTGAGGTCGGCTTTGTTCCCTACGGACACGAACTTGGAAAGCCCCACCCGCTCGCCGTGGGCGTATTCCAGGGCCGCGGTGCCCACCGCGCCGCTCTGGGAGACCAGGGCGACGTTGCCGGGCAGCGGCATGACCCCGGCGAAACTGCCGTTTAAGGACACCTGGGGGTCGGTGTTGATGACCCCCAGGCAGTTGGGCCCCAGGAGGCGGAGGCCGCCCCGGCGGGCGGCTTCCAGGACCTGCTGCTCGTGGACCGCGCCCTCGCCGCCCAGTTCCTTGAAGCCCGCGGTGATGACGATGGCGGCTTTCACCCCTGTTTCGCCGCATTCCTCCAATATCCGGGGCACGGTGTCCCGGGGCACGATGACGATGGCCAGGTCCACGGCGTCGGGGATGTCCCGGACCGAAGGGTAGGCCTTAACGCTCATGATGCTGGCGGCCCTGGGGTTGACGGGGTAGGCCACCCCGGCATAGCCGTGCCCGAGGATGTTGGCGAAGACCGCCCGGCCCACGCTGGCGGGGCGGCTGGTGGCCCCGATAACCGCCACCGCCCGGGGGGCGAAAATGGCCTGGAGATAAGACATTCATTGACCCCGGAATTTTTCGATACCCTAATTAATAATCATCCGGGGAGGCGGTTCAAGGGGGAAGTTGGGGGAGATAGAGGGGCGGGGAGGGAAAAGCTTGGGGGGGTTAAGCAGTTGCCAGTTGACAATTGCCAGTATTTCGAACCTGGCGTAATCAATTTATGCGTTTGATATCCCAACTTCTTCATAATTGCATATATGGCAAGCACTTTGGAATTTATACATCCAGAGACATGAACTGCTCATGGCCCTCAGCCTTTTCCCTGGAGCACCATTCCCGGGCTGTGCCAAGATGGCGTTTATAGGTCGACCCATGATCAACGCACCACCAATAATCCCCGAACCAAGAGGATGATATTTTCAACAATCTGCGAAAAAGATAGATTTTGGTGGAAATTTGTGCTATCATGCTTTTAAAGAGGATGCGCTTGTAAAAACCCCCTTTTTAACTGCGACGGCCAAGCTTGTCGCATAATCTCGGTTTTCATTTTTGAAACCGTTAAGAGGAGATTATATGAAAGACGTTGTCAAAAAACAGGTGGATGAGATTGTCGCCGGCATAGACGGCGGGAAAAAAGCTGAAGATTTTGCAGCTGCAGCCCACATTGACCCCTATGTGTTCGTTATGGAAGCCGACGGAAAACTACTGGTTCATCCGACGCTTGTGGGCGAAAGCCTGAAGGAAAAAGCCGGACCCGTCTACGATGAAGTCGCCAAGGGGACGCCGGAGGGCACCTATGTGAGGTATGAATGGGGGGGTGCAAAAAAATGCACCTATGCCCGGAAAACTATAAGTGGCCTAATTGTCGGTTGCGGATACAACGAATAAAGCCTCACATCAGCGTTTTTCTAAGTTGTTTTAAGGGCGGTCAGAGATTTGCCGCCCTTTTTTTGTGTGAAAACGAAAATGGCCACAGACACTATTTTTCACATTTTTATCTTGCCGGGGAAAGCCTTCCAGGTCCTTTTCCGCCGACCTTTTCAGATAGACCGCGTAAGGCATTAATGGCTCTTATCTTCCTTGTTCAGCCAGATATTCTTCCAATGGCCGGGATGGCTTGGAGCGGCGCGGTTCGATAACGGCGATGTCCAGCAAGTCTTCGACAAATTCCTGGTCTTGCAGCAATTTCTGCACGATCAGTTGCTGTTCTTTTCGGGGCAAGCCTTTAAAGGCCAGCCAAAAAACTTCCGTTTTGGCCTCTTCCGGAATCATATAGAGATTGCCAAAAGTTTTTTCCGATGGTTTTTTGACGAAGGGGCACCGCGTGCTGTGCCCCTGTACCTTGGGCACGGCTCGCCGTGCCCCTATGGGGAAATTACTTTGGGCAACCCCTATAATAATATCCTCTCACTATCCTGTTGCCTGAAATGATGAATGAAGCATTTAGACAAGTCGGTCAACCCCTGTCAATATCAACCCTTAAAAAATGCGTGGCGCAGGAGATGCACGGGTCGTAGTTGCGGATAAGTTGTTCGCACTGCCAGGTGAGTTTGTCGTCGGGGAGGTCCAGGCGCGGGGTCACGTAATCGTGGAGGTCGCGCTCCATCATCTTCTGGTTCTGGGCCGTGGGGGGGACGAGCTTGGCCTTGACGATCAGCCCCTGATGGTCAATCTCATAGCGGTGGAACAAAATCCCCCGGGGGGCCTCGGTGCAGCCGAAGCCTGTGGCGGGCCGGGGTTCCAAGGGAACCGCGGGGTCCTCGGGCATTTCGTAAGCGTCAATGATACTCAAGGCTTCTTCCACGGCGAAGAGAATTTCCACCCCCCGCACGATAATACTCTGAAAGGGATTGCGGCACACCGGCCCCAGGCCCGCGTCCCGGGCCGCGTCCTGGGCCAGGGGCGGCAGCCGGTCAAAGTTGAGGCTGAACCGGGCCAGCGGCCCCACCAGGTACGGCCCCCGGCCCCGGTGGGCCGACTGGAGGGCGTGGGAATAAGGCGCCTGGGTTTCCTCAAAGTGGTCCTCGTATTCCTTGATGCCGATATCCAGCCCCTGGCTGGACACCAGCCGCCCTTCATTCAGGGGGTATTCGGACTCGTGGCGCAGGGCCACGAATTCGTAGTCCGGCTCGAAGTCCGGGAAGTCAAAGCCCGAGGCCCAGCGCACCGTTTCCCGGGCGGTGTCCCGGGCCCACTTAAGTTCGTCGGTGAGGGTGGCCAGCTCCGACCGGGTGGGGACCTGGTAAAAACCGCCCACCCGGACGTTGATGGGGTGGATCTCCCGGCCCCCCAGAAAGGCAACCAGGGTGTTGCCCGCTTTTTTCAGCCGCAGCCCCAGCTTGACCATCTCCGGGTGGTCCCGGGCCATGCGGAAGGCATCGGGGTAGCCCAGGAAGTCTGGGGCGTGAAGCATCAAGATGTGCAGGGCGTGGGACTCGATCCACTCGCCGCAGTACAGCAGCCGGCGCAAGGCTCTCAGGGGTCCGGTCACTTTAACGTCCAGGGCGTCTTCCAGGGCGTGCACCGCGCTCATCTGGTAGGCCACGGGGCAGATGCCGCAGACCCGGGAGGTGAGGTCCGGGGCTTCGGTGAAGTGGCGGCCCCTGAGGAAGGCTTCGAAAAAGCGGGGCGGCTCGAAGATCTGGAGCTTGACTTCTTCCACCCGGCCCCCCTTGATCTTGATGTGAAGCCCGCCTTCCCCCTCCACCCGGGCCAGGTGCGGCACTTTGATGGTCTTACTTTTCATGGGCCTCGCTCTCCTGCCGGAAGGCTTCAGCCCCGGCGTAGAAGGTGCGGAAAAGGCGCACCAGTTGGTCCTCCTTCAGCTTCAGGCCCTTGAACCGGCCGCTCAAGGACGCGGTGTTGGGGGTCTCCTTGGGGCCGAAGCAGGCGTAGCAGGCCCGGTGATAAGTGGGACAGAGCGCCCCACAGCCCGCCATGGTCACCGGCCCCATGCAGGGGAGGCCCCGGGCCACCAGGACGCAGATATTGCCCCGGAGTTTGCACTCCAGGCAAACGCTGTATTGGGGGAGGACGGGCGCCCGGCCCTGGAGATAGGCCCCCACCACGGACAGCAACTGGTCCTTGTTAGGCGGGCAGCCCCGGACTTCGCAATCCACCGGGACGTGGGCGGAAACGGGGGTGGAGGTCTTTAAGGTCTCGATATATTCCGGCCGGGGATAGACGGCCGCGGCATACTCCTCCACATCGGTAAAGTTCCGCAGGGCCTGGATGCCTCCCGCGGTGGCGCAGGCCCCCAGGGTCGCCAGGACTTTGGAAGTGCGCCGCACCTCCTGGACCAGGTCGGCGTCGTGGAGGGTGGTGATGGAGCCGTCCACCAGGGAAAGATCGTAGGGGCCCCGGACGTGGGAGCGGCTGGCCTCCACGAAATAAGCGATTTCCACCGCTCCCGCCAGGGTGAGGAGTTCGTCCTCGCAATCGAGCAGCGTGAGTTGGCAGCCATCGCAGGAGGCGAACTTCCAGACCGCCAGCTTGGGTTTCTTTTTGGCCATGCTATGCCGGCTTCCTTCAAAAAGTTCAAGGTTCAAAGTTCAAGGTTCAAGGTTCAAAGTTACAAGAATGGGGCGCCCCTCCA
>VGSO01000131.1 GCA_016874945.1 Deltaproteobacteria bacterium | reverse complement strand
TACAACTTCAAGGCGTCGGTATTGGAGGGCCGCACCTCCAGCCAGGCGGCCCCGGCTCCCTCCTCCCGGGCCCGGCGCAGGGCCTCGGCCAGGAGCGCCCGGCCCACGCCCCGGCGACGGCGGTGGGGGTGCGCCGCCAGGTTGAGAATGTGCATCTCCTGGGCCGCCACCCAGAAAATAATATATCCCCAAACCTTCCGGGAATCGGGGGTTTGGGGACCGGCTACCAAAAAGCGGCTTAAGGGGTTGCCCAGTTCCGTCACAAAGGCCCAGGGGGACCAGGGGGCGGGGAAAGAGAGCTTCTCGATTTCCCAGACTGCTTTCACATCCGCCAGGCCGGCCTTGCGGATGGTGAGCCGGACGGTCATTTTAATACCTGGGGGAAAAGGGGAAAAGGCGAAAAGGGGAAAAGGGAGAAAAAAACCAATCTCTCCCTCTTCGCCTTTTACCCTTTTCGCCTTATTTCTTTTTAAGTACTTCGCTGGCCATGGCAATCCCTTTTTGGCCCGACTGCTTCAAGGCCGCGGCCGCCTCCGCCAGGTTCTTTTCCTGCCGCAGCTGGGCCAATTTCATCAACATGGGCAGATTGACCCCGGTGACCACCTCCACCTTGCCTTCCTGGAGGAAAGGCAGGGTGAGGTTGGAAGGGGTGCCGCCCAGCATATCGGTGAGAATGATCACCCCATGGCCGTTGTTCGCCTGGGCCAAAGCCCGCTGTATCTGCTGCTGGGAGACCCCCGGGGCGGCGTCGGGGTCCAGGGACAGGGCCTGGATGCCTTCCTGCCGCCCCAAAATCAGGTCGCAGACACTCATCAGGGCCTCAGCCAGGTCTTTGTGAGTGACGATCAAAAATCCTATCATCTCTTCATATCTCCAGCGGCCTCCGTAAATCGCGATGGCTCAAAGTCAGAGAGTAATTTCCCTGGGCCAGATGTTCTCCCAGGATTTTGGAGATTACCACCGACCGATGCTGGCCTCCGGTGCACCCGATGGCCAGGGTCAGTTGGGCCTTGCCCTCCTTCTGGAATTGGGGCAGCAGATAATCCACGAACCGGTACAGGTGGTCCAGGAAGGCCCGGGTTTCCGGCTGTTCCATTACATATGCCTGGACCGGCGCGTCTTCACCCGTAAGGGGCGCCAGGTCCTCCACAAAATAGGGGTTGGGCAGAAATCTGACGTCCAGAACCAGGTCGGCTTCCGGCGGAATTCCTTTTTTATAAGCGAAGGAAACCAGGTGCAGCCACATCCGCTGCCGGGGCTTGAGCTCGGAATACTCCGCCTTGATCAGTTCCCTCAACTGATGCGGGTTGTACAAAGTGCTGTCGATAATGCGGTGAGCCAGGCCGCGCAACCCGGCCAATGATTCCCGCTCTTCCCGCAAGGCCTGGGTGATGGTTTCCTTATCCGCCAGGGGGTGCTGGCGCCGCGTCTGGCTAAAACGCCGGATCAAAGCCGCTTCGTCGGCTTCCAGAAAAACCAGGTGGATGGAATAACCCTGGCGCTCCAGCCGGCGAAAGACCCGGGTATAATTCTGCAAAAAACCTTCGGTGCGCACATCCATGACCAGGGCGATCTTGCGCCCATCCTGATGAGACTCTTTCTCCATCCGTAAAAAGGCGGGAAGGAGATCCAGGGGCAGGTTGTCCACACAAAAATAGCCCACGTCCTCCAAGGCCCGGAGCACCGTGCTCTTCCCGGAGCCGGAAAGGCCGGTGATGATCAGAACCGGAAAAGAATTTAAGGAAGATGGGCTGGCTGGTTGGCGCACTGCCTGAAATCAGTGATCAGTAATTAGTGACCAGTGATCAGAGGAAATCGGCAACGAAACAATTTTCTACTGATTACTGATCACTTTTTTAGTTAAAATTCCCCGTCCCGTTCCTGGATGAGGCGGTAAATTTCCTCGGCCCCCACGGCCTTCATCAGGTTGTCCCGGAAGGTCTGGCTCATGAGCATCCGGGAAATCTTGGCCAGGGCCTTGAGGTGCTGGCCCGCGGAATTAACCGGGGCCAGGAGCATGAAAAACAGATGGGAAGGCTTGCCGTCCATGGAGTCAAAATCAACACCCCGGAGGCTCCGGCCGAAGGTCAGGAGCAGGCGGGATATCTGGGGGAGTTTCCCGTGGGGAATGGCAATGTTATCACCGATGCCGGTGCTTCCCAGGCGCTCCCGCTCCATGAGCACCTCCACCACCGCGGTTGGGCTCAGACCATCAGGGCCGGAAGCCAGGGGGGATGCCAACTCCTCCAGCACTCCCTTTTTGTTAATGGCTTGTAAATCCGGCAGTATTTGGCTTGGGGATAAAAGTTCGATAATCTTCATGGACTCCCCAAGATTACTACCTGAGGTCAGGCTCCACCAGTTGGAAGACGCCGTCCTGCCGGCGGTACAGGACCTTCAGGCCACCGGTGGCCACATCAGTGAAGACCAAGACTTCCCGGCCGCCTCCTTGCAGCATTTCTACTGCATCATCCACCTGGAGAGCCGGGACCTCCACCCGCCGCCGGCGGATTTGGGGACCCTCGGCTTCCTCCACGGAGGAGGCGGCCGCCCCGGGACGGCTCCGGTCGCCTTTATCCCGCAGTCTTTCCCGCAGCTTCTTAAGCTGCATGTCAATCTTGTCCATCACCAGATCAATGGCCGCATACATATCGACGTTCTCTTCCCGGCCCTTGATGACCCGGCCATTGCTATTGATGGTGATATCGGCCAGATGGCGGAACTTCTCCAGTCCCAAAACCACATGAACCTCCACCGGCCCCTCCAGATAACGCTTAAGTTTCTTCAGGCGATCGGTGACATAGTTTTTCAAGGCCTCAGAAGGGTCGATTTGTCTAAAAGTTACCGAAACTTGCATTATTCCTCCCCAGGGCTGCCTCCCAGAGTGGCCGATATTAAGAAGCAGCGGTTGCAGGCAGACTCGTGCGGCGGTGTCCCGGCCGCTTGCGTTTATTGGAAGAGAGCACTCCCAGCATCCCCCGGTATTTGGCCACGGTGCGGCGGGCGATGATCACATCGTCTTTGCGCAGCATATCGGCAATTTCCTGGTCGCTTAAAGGTGATCCGGGATTTTCCAACTGGACGATTTGCCGGATCTTTTCCTTGACGCTCTCCGAAGCAATCTGGTCCCCCAGGCCCAGGTTGATTCCGCTATTAAAGAAGTATTTCAGGTCGAAGACTCCTTGGGGGGTGTTGACATACTTGTTGGTGGTCACCCGGCTGATGGTGGATTCGTGCATCTCCACGTCTTCCGCCACATGGCGCAAAGTCAGGGGCTTCAGGTAAGGTAGGCCTTTATCCAGAAAATCCCGTTGAAACCGGACAATGCTTTCCGTGACCTTGTATAGGGTCTTCTGCCGCTGGTGAATGCTGCGGATAAACCACAGGGCGCTGTCCAGGTGCCTTTGGATATAATTCTTTACTGAGTCCGGGAGATTATTCGAATCCCGCATGACCTCCAGGTAATAGGAACTGACCCGCAGTTTGGGCAGACCGTCATCATTGAGACGGATGACATAATCGTTCCCCACTTTTTCCACGTGAACATCAGGGGTGATATAGTCCGTCTCCTCGGTGTCGAACCCCCGGCCGGGTTTGGGCTCCAGTTGCGAAATGACTTCCCCCGCCTGAATCACTTTCTCCAGGGGCACCTTGAGATCCCGGGCAATGGCCTGGTAGTTCTTGTTCCCCAGATTGACCAGGTGATTCTCGACAATGGCCCACACCACGGGGTCCTCGTTGCCGACCACCTTGAGCTGTAACTTCAGACACTCGCTCAGATCCCGGGCCGCCACTCCGGGAGGGTCGAAACCCTGGATCAGCCGGAGGATTTCTTCCACCCGGCCCGGTTCCATCCCCGACTCGGCGGCGATCTCCTCCAACGTGGCCTTGAAATAGCCATCCTTATCCAGGTTGCCGATAATGTGGATGCCAATGCGGTCCGCGTCTTCGTCCAGGGCCGCCATGCGCAACTGCCACATGAGGTGGGATTTGAGGGTGCTCTTCTGAGCATTGAGGTTTTCAAAGGGTGGGGCTTCCCGTTCCTCATATTCTCCCATCACGGGCGGCATCAGCCGGTCTTTAAGAAAACTGTCCCAATTCCAATCTTCCAAAGGCGAACGGTCTTCGCCATTGGCCCCCGGGGCGCTCTCACTTTCGGAGCCGGTGGCCGCCGAAGGAGTATAGGGCGCCTCTGCCAGTTCCGCCTGGGGAGCTTCCATCTCTTCGGATTGGGACTCCTCCAGCACCGGATTGGTTTCCAGCACCTGGTGGATCTCCCCCAGAAGCTCCAGACGGGATAGCTGCAGCAGCTTGATGGCTTGCTGCAACTTCTGGGTCATGATGAGGGTTTGAGTCAGCTTTAGACTCTGGCGAATCTCTAAGGCCATAACGCCGCCTTACCGGTATCCTGCTTAATGTATCTAAAGATATTATAACTTGAAGGTGTCCCCCAAGTAAATTCTTTTGGCCAGTTCACTTTGCACTAAGTGCTCCGGGTCGCCTTCTTCCAGGATGACGCCCTCATTGATGATATAAGCCCGGTCACAGACCCCCAGGGCTTCCCGGACGTTATGGTCCGAGATCAACACTCCCAATTGCCGCTCCTTCAAGTGCCGAATGATGTTCTGAATATCCGTCACTGCCAGGGGGTCGATGCCGGCAAAGGGTTCATCCAGAATGATAAAATGGGGGGAAGTCACCAGGGCCCGGGTGATTTCCAGGCGGCGCCGCTCCCCTCCGGAGAGGTCCGAGGCCTTCTGCCGGGCCAAATGGGAAATGCGCAGCTCCGCCAGCAGTTTTTCCAGGCGTTCCTGGCGAACCGCCGGATCCGGCTCCAGGGTCTCCAGAATGGCCATAATATTTTCCGCCACCGTGAGCTTGCGGAACACCGAGGTTTCCTGGGGCAGGTATTGCAGCCCCAACCGGGCCCGGCGGAAAATGGGGAGTTGAGAGATGTCCTGGCCGTCCAGGAAAATTTCTCCGGCGTCGGGTTTAAGCAATCCCAAAACCATGTAAAAAGTGCTGGTCTTGCCGGCGCCGTTGGGCCCCAGCAGTCCCACCACCTCGCCGCTGCGCACCTCCAGGGAGACGCCGTTCACCACGCAGCGGCCGTCAAAGCTCTTGATGAGGGAATTAATATTTAAAACGTGCATGAAAAGATAGTTTTCGGTTTTCGGTCTTAGTCCTTTATTTTCCTTTTTCGCCTTTTCCCTTTTTGGCCTTTTCCCCTTTGCCCCCCATACCCTTGGCGGTGGAGTAAAGATGGGCCTCCACCCGCTTCTGGGGCGAGCTTTCCACCTTCATGGTGTTGTTCTTAAGATTGAACACGATGCGCTCGCCTTTCAGGGTGTTTTCTCCCCGCCACATCTGGGGGTTGCCCAGGAGCACCACTTCTTCCTTGTCCTTATAGTAAATGGCTTCCTGGCTGGTGGCCACCCGGTCTTCCTGAACGAAGCGCACCTGGCCCCGGGCCACGATGCGGTCGATTTTCTCTCCCCCCAGGTCCGTCAGGGGGGAGGCCCCGCCTTCCTTGGCATGAGCCCTCCCGGGCGGCCCCGGGCGGCGGGGACGCAGGTTTGGGCTCCGCCTGGAAATAAACCCACAGGCTGTCCGCGTACAGGGCGGATTCGCCGTATTGGGCTCTGACATTGCCGCTGAACTGGACAAACCCCGCATTCTGGTCGGCCTCCAATCGCGCCGCGGTGATGTGCAGGGGGGTTTCGACTTCCCCCTTCTTGATGGGGGCGGCGCCGCCTAAAGGCCCTTTTCTCCTGTCGGTTTGCGCCAGGATTTGCGTGGCCGTGGCGGCCAGTAAGATCAGAGAGAGCAATAGAGAGAAAAGCCGCATAATTCTCATGATCGGGGTTTCCACGCCAGCGCCTTAACTTCCGTCTTCTGATGCCGGGCCAGGGTCATCTTCCGAGTGGCCAGCTCCACTCGCAAATCCTTCCCCTGAACCCGCACCCGGGGGTTTTCCAGGATCACTTCTTCCGGGGCCACCAGCGCCCGTTCCGCCGGCAGGTAAGTGGCCATGCTGGTCTTGACCACGGTTTCGCCGCTTTCCAACTCCACCTGGCCTTTAAGAGTCAAAATCCGGGTTTTGGTATTAAGCAGCCCTTCCTGGGCTTTTACCCGCAGGTGCTCCCCCGGCTGGCGGTAAAAATCCACCTGGACTCCCTGGATGCTGACTTCCATCCGATCCTTGTGGAAGTTCGCCTTCTGCCCCGCCAACACCCACCGTTTGTCGCCTTCCTGGATCTCGGTGAGGGACAGCGCCTCCATGGTGGCGAAAGGCTTATCGGCCTCAACAGGAGGCGGAGAGGGCGGCGGGGGCGGCCGCCGGCCCCACCCAGCCCAGGCGCCCAGAGTCAAAACCAGGGTCATGGCCAGCAATCCCGGCCACCGGCGCCACCAGGGGCGCCTCCTTGCAAATTTCGTACTAAGCATAATATTTTTCTATCGCCAAATTGATTATATTAGCCCACGCGGGGAGTGTAAAGGTTAATCTGGGGCTTGCGGAGCAGGGAGCAGGGAGCAGTTAATATAGATGGGCGGCACGCATCAATGGAAAGGGATTCCCCCAAGACCGAAGACCGGAGACCGCTCAGGCCACCCAGGGCCGGAGGATTTCCTCCCACTTTCCCTGGGCCTTGAGGAGCAGGTCGCAGACTTCCCGCACCGCGCCCCGGCCTCCGGGAAGGATGGTGATCCAATGGGCCGCGGCCTTGACCTCCGGCGCGGCGTCGGCCACCGCCACCGCCAACCCCACCCGGCTTAAAAGGGGCAGATCCACCAGGTCGTCCCCCACCGCGGCCACCGCCTCCAGGGATAGACCCAGGGCCGCCCGGAGTTCCGCCAGCACCGCCACCTTGTCCCTCACCCCTTCATGGAAGCGGCTGATGCCCAATTCTTTGGCCCGGTGATAAGCCGCGTCGGAGCGCCGGCCCGAGATAAAAGCCACCTCAATGCCGCCCCGCTGGGCCATCTTGATGCCGTGGCCGTCCCGGACGTGGAAGACCTTCAGGGCTTCACCCGCGGGGCCGAAGTGAAGGCGGCCGTCGGTTAACACCCCGTCCACGTCCAGAAGCAGCAGGCGGATTTTCTTGGCCCGCTCCCACCCGTCCGGGGGGTATTCGCCCGAGGTTAATTCACCGTGAAAAGTCATTCCAACCACAGATGAACATAGATTAACTCAGATTTTATGGGGCCGTAAAACGCACCCGGCAGAACTCGTGCAGCGCCTTGAGGTCGCGCCACAAAGGCAAAATTTCCTTCAACGGCAGCGAATTGGGGCCGTCGCACCGGGCTTGGTCCGGGTCGGGATGGACTTCCATGAACAACCCGTCCACCCCCACCGCCACCCCGGCCCGGGCCAGAGGCGGGATGAACTCCCGCTGGCCGCCGGAGCAGGTCCCCTGCCCTCCCGGAAGCTGCACGCTGTGGGTCACGTCCAAAATCACCGGGCAGCCCAGGCCCCGCATGAGGGGCAGGCTGCGGAAATCCACCACCAGGTTGTTGTAGCCCAGGGACGCGCCCCGCTCCGTGAGGATCACCTGCCGGTTTCCCGTGGACCAGGCCTTCTCCACCACCGCCTTCATGTCCCAAGGGGCCATAAACTGGCCTTTCTTGATATTGACCGGCTTGCCGGTGGCCGCCGCGGCCACCACCAGGTCCGTCTGGCGGCACAAAAACGCGGGGATCTGGAG
>VGSO01000130.1 GCA_016874945.1 Deltaproteobacteria bacterium | reverse complement strand
AATTCATTTTGAGGCTGCGATTTTCCCATGTTGCTTAAAGAAATCTCCGGTAGCACAGGCTTTCCAGCCTGTGCCGGCGCAGGCTGAAGCCTGCGGCTACATAATTTTGCAAGAGGCTCACTTGAAAGAGAAAATGGTGTTAAGCCCCTCCCCTATATTTTTTCTATGACCATGGAAAACCGCATCCGCCGGATACTTCTAGAAGAACCGGCCCGGGACTATCCCATGGCCCGCCGCGTTCTGTCCCGGCTGCCGGGAGTGCCGGTGACGGTCATTCCCCGCCGGGAAGTCCTGCGGCCCCCAGACCGCCGGCGGACTTCCTGGCTGGCGGACTCCAAAACCACCCTCCTCCTGGCGGTGCAGAAAGGCCCCTTCCGGCGGCCCTGCCCGGGAACCCCGGATTATCTTTGCTGCGGCTACCAGGTGCTCCAGACGGCCTTAGGCTGCCCCATGGACTGCACTTACTGCATCCTGCAAAGCTATGTCAATGTTCCCGCGGTGACCCTGTTCGTCAACGTGGAAGACCTGCTTCAGGAATTGGAACAAGACTGGAACGCCTCGCCGGGAAAGGTCTGGCGTCTGGGCACCGGTGAATTCGGGGACAGCCTGGCCCTGGACGACTTGGCGGGATTACATGCGGCACTGATCCCCTTTTTTGCCCAGCGGCCCGGGGCCGCGCTGGAGATCAAATCCAAGTGGCGCCAATTGGAGCACTTGCTCCCTTTGGGCCCCAACCCCCAGGTGATTTTCGCCTGGTCTCTCAACCCCGAAGAGGTTGTCCGGGGGGAAGAAAGATTCACCGCATCCCTTAAGGACCGGCTCCAGGCCGCAGTCCAGGCCGCAGCGGCCGGCTTCCGCCTGGCCTTTCACTTTGACCCCATTATTTATTTCCCCGGATGGGAAGAGGCCTACGGCCGCACCGTGGCTTTGCTGGGCGAGGCCGTGGGGTCGGCCGACATTGCCTGGATCAGTCTGGGGGCCTTGCGCTTTCTCGCCCCCCAGCGAAGCCTCATTCTGGAGCGGTTTCCGGCCAGCGGCATCGCCGTCCAGGAGATGGTGCGCGCCCCCGACGGCAAACTGCGATATTTTATAGGCTTACGCCAGGAACTGTATGGCCGCCTCCAGGAGCAAGTGGCTGCCGCCGCCCCCGGGGCCCTGGTCTACCTTTGCATGGAAAGCCCCCGGGTCTGGGATGCGGTCTTCGGCTTCCATCCCCAGGACGACGACCTGGCCCGGAGACTGGACGCGCGGGTAAAAGGCTGACCGGTCTCCTCCCCATAAAAAGCCGGGATTTTCCTTTCCTAAACCCTACCGCTTCTGATCTCTCCCAACTTCAGACGAACTCCCTGGGCCGTCAGGTGCTCTTCCTCCAAAAGGCGCTTGATGGTCTTTACCAGGTCCAGGTCTTCCAGGCTGTATTCCCGTCGGTTGGAATCCGTGCGGGCGGGCTTCAGAAATTCATCAAAAGACCTCTCCCAATACCGCAAGGTGGTCTTCCGAACTCCGGTAAGCTGAGAGATCTGGTCGATGGTGAGCATCAACGCCAGGGGCATAGGCTTGGTGGACATAATTCTCCCCATCCTTAACTCCTTGTTTTTAAGGGTTTTATTCTTTTTTTGGCTCCCGGGGCGGCCCCGCCGGCATAAAACTTCCTTAAGCCAACTTAAGCAAGAATGAAACTTACACCTTATTAATTCGAAATAATTATCGGAGAACTTTAATTTTTTTTTGGAGTGTTGCTTTAACTACCACCTTGGAAAGTCGAAAACCTTTTGCTGAAATGGAGAATGAAGATCAAGTCTTGAGTGGCGCAAGCTTCCAGCCTGGGGGAAAATCAGGTGGAAAATAGGCGGTGTCCACAGGCCGGAGACCTGTGCTACTGAATCCGAGTTTCTTGTTTTTTCGCGAAGATTTTGCCTGTAACACCTTGATTTGATTAAAGTAATTAGGTCATTTTTTAGTTTGGTTGCGGCCTTTAGGCCGCGATGTGCCACTATATTTTTTTTGAGGGGTGGGCCTCTTTGAGATCGGAAATCTTTCCTTCACCGGTCTATCTCGTCGAAACTTTTAAATCCAGGGAACGGCGGATATAATCAGTCAGGGGGCAGGAGTCAGGTTTCAGGTTTCAGGTTTCAGGGGGCAAAGGGCAGGGAATCAGGGAATATGGATAGAGAAAGGGGAATGGGGGGCGGGGGAGTCAGGTGTTTATGAAGCACCTTTTTAAATCCTAAAAACTCAACTGTTAACCTATCGATCGTCCCCTCCTTTAACAGAAAACAGCAACAAGCAACTGTTTATGATTGAACTGATCGGCGTCAGCAAAACATATCAACGGGGGCCGGAAAAAATCCAGGCTTTGCGGGGCGTCACCCTAGCCATCGCGGCGGGGGAGTTCGTCGCGGTAACCGGCAAAAGCGGCTGCGGCAAGAGCACTTTGCTGCATATCATGGGCGCCCTGGAACCCCCCAGCGCCGGGCAGGCGCTCTTGGGAGGCCGCGATCTGTCGCGGCTGCGGGAACCTGAGTTAACCCACTTCCGCCGGGATCGGGTGGGGGTGGTCTTTCAATCCTTCAACCTGCTGCCTCTCTTAACCCTGGAAGAAAACGTGGCGTTGCCCCGGGTGCTGCAGGGCGTCGCTTATCCGCAAGCCCGGGAGGAAGCCCGGCGCTGGCTGGCGGAAGTGGACCTGAGCGCCCGGGGTAGCCACCGACCCCACCAGGTCTCAGGGGGTGAGATGCAGCGGGCCGCCATTGCCCGGGCTTTGATTAATGAGCCCCCGGTCATTCTGGCCGACGAACCCACGGGTAACCTGGATTCCGCCACCGCCGCCCAGATCCTGGAGCTTTTGTCCCGGCTGCACCGGGAGTTGCATAAAACTGTGGTATTGGTGAGTCATGCGCCGGAGGCGGGCCAGTATGCTTCCAGGCTGGTGCGCCTCCGGGACGGAGCAATTATTGAATAGAGGTTAAAAGGTCAAAGGGGAAAAAGGTTAAAGGGGAAAAAATCGGTTGCATTCCCTTTTCCCCTTTTAACCTTTTCCCCTTTTCCCCCCTAATTTATGAACCCCTGGCTGTTTCGCATTTCCTTAAGCCACCTGACCCAACACCCGGGCCGGACCCTGTTGGGCGTCCTGGGAATCGCTTTGGGCGCGGCGGTTTACCTGGCCATTTCCCTGGCGGCGAACAGCGCTCTGCAGAGCTTTCAGTCCGGGGTGACTGCGGTGGCGGGAAAAGCCCAGTGGCGTCTCATGAAACCCGGTGCGCCGCTGGATGAAAGCCTCTACCCCGCGGTGCGCCGCCTCCCCCAGGTTAAAGCCGCGGCCCCGGTGGTGGAAAGCGTGTTGGAACTGGCCGGCCCTTATCAAGGCCCGGTGCTGCTCCTGGGCATTGACCCTTTTTCCGGGCGTTTCCTGCGGGATTACCAAGTCTCCTGGGGAGACGGCATGTCCCGGTTGGGGCGGGATTTCTTTCTCCGCCCGGAAGCGGTGCTGATAAGCGAGAAACTGGCGGGCCGGCTGGGGCTGAAGCCGGGGGACGCCTTGCCGGTGATGGTGGGGCCGCGGCTCCGGAGCCTCCAAATAGTAGGATTTTTTTCCAGCCCCCGGGGCCTTTATCCTTTGGACGGCGCGGTAATCCTCATGGACCTGGCTCCGGCCCAGGAACTTCTGGAGCGAGAGGGCCGCCTGGATTACATTGACGTCCTGGGCCACGGGAACGCCCAGACTCTGTTTACCCATTTGGAGGCCCTGGCGCCGCCGGGGGTGGAAGTGGCCGAGCCCGGGGCCGCGACCCGCCAGATGGAGGGGCTGGTGGCCTCATACCGGCTCAACCTAACGGTGCTCAGCGCCATCGCCCTGTTCGTGGGCATGTTCCTCATCTACCAGTCCGTGACCCTGTCGGTGGTCAGGCGGCGCCGGGAGATCGGGCTGCTGCGCACCCTGGGTATGACCCCCCGGCAGGTGCTGCTCCTGTTCCTGGCCGAGGGCCTGGCCAGCGGGTTGGCGGGAGGGCTACTGGGCCTGTTGCTGGGCGTAAGCCTGGCCCGGGGCGCGCTGGGAATGATGACCCAGAACCTCACCTCCCTTTACACCCCGGTGGTGGCCCAGGAAGTTGGGATCAGCGCCGGACTCTTGCTACAGGCCTGGGGTTTGGCAGTGGCGGCCACCCTGGCCGCCGCCCTGCTTCCCGCCCGGGAGGCGGCCCGGACCCGGTTGCGGGCCGTGTGGCACCGGGAAGAACTGGAAGAGAAGATCGAAACCCGGGCGGGGGCCATTTTTCTGGCGGGGGCGGCCGCGCTGGCCCTGGCCGGGGCCTTATCCTTTTGGAAGGTCAAGACCGGTCCCCCTTATCCGGGATTCATCGCGGCCTTTCTTATCCTTCTGGCCTTCGCCCTGTTCACCCCCCTGGGCGCCAAGATCCTGGGCCGGGGCTTGCAGCCGGCCCTCCGGAGGGTCCTGGGGCCCGCGGGCGACCTGGGATGCCGGTATCTTTACGGCTCCTTGAGCCGCAGCGCGGTATCCATTGCGGCCCTGGCCTGCGCCCTGGGAATGCTCATCGCGGTGGTGGTGATGATCGGCTCCTTCCGCCAGACGGTGAATGATTGGGTGAGCCGCTCCATCAGCGGCGACATCTTTTTCGGCCCCGCGGTCTTTTCCACTTCCGCGTACGACCATTACCTCCCCCCGGAAATCCTTCCGGAACTGCGCCGGGACCCTGACATCAGCGACATCTATCTTTACCGCTGCGTCCGGGTCCCCTTTCAGGACCGCTATGTCCTGGTTATCGGAGGCAGCTTCGAAGTCCTGGCCCGGCATGGGGGGCTGTGGTTCCGGAAGGGGGATGGGAGGGAGATTATGGAAATGGTTGGGGGAGGGGGCCAGGGGCCAACGGCCCCTGCCCCCGCACACCAAGCAGTTGTCTCCGAAGCCCTGGCGGAAACCTTCGGGATCAAGGAAGGGGACACCCTGGAACTTCCCACACCTGCCGGTTCGCAGCTCCTTAGCGTAGCCGGGGTCTTTTACGACTACCGCACCGACGGCCCCAGCGTCTGGATGGATATTCGCAACTTCCGCCGCTTCTGGCAGGACGACCACCTCAACGCGGTGCGCCTTTATCTCCAGGATCCGGGCCGGGTGGAGGAGGTCAAGGCAAGGCTGCAGCAGGCATACGGGGGCCGTTACCGCCTCCTCACCCTGTCCCATGGGGAGTTGCGTACGGGCATTCTGAAAATCTTCGACGAGACCTTTGCCCTGACCTACGCCCTGGAAGGGGTGGCGGTGCTGGTGGCGGTGTTCGGCATCATCACCACCTTTCTGGTGCTCATCATGGAGCGGGAGCGGGAGCTGGCCCTGCTCCAGGCCATGGGCGCGTCCCGGCGCCAAATCCTGGGCATGGTCTTGGTGGAGTCGGGCCTGGCCAGCCTGTTGAGCTTTATTCTGGGGGCCGGAGCGGGATCGGTGCTGTCGCTGCTGCTGATTTGGGTGATCAACAAGCAGGCCTTCGGGTGGACTATCCACCTGCACTGGGTCCCGGCGATTTACGGGCAGGCCCTGATACTGGTGCTGGCCCTGGGGATGGCCGCGGCGGCCCATCCCGCCTGGCGGGCCTTGCAGCCGCACTTGGCGGCGATTCTGAAGGAAGAATAATTTCAACCATAGAGATACAGAGGACCCTGAGCAGTTGCTCATGAGCCGGCGGCTTACCCATAAATGATGAAAAGTATAGGTAGCACATCGCGGCCTAAAGGCCGCAACCAAACTAAAAAATGACCTAATTACTTTAATCAAATCAAGTTGTTACAGGCAAAATCTTCGCGAAAAAACCAGAAACTCGGATTCAGTAGCACAGGCTTTCCAGCCTGTGCGGGAGGAACTTTTCAAAGCAGCAAGTTTGCCCATTCCGATAGGCGATGCGTGGCGGGCACGGAGGCCCGCCCCACCCAGTAGGGGCGCCCCGGCAGGGCGCCCGGCACCGGCTGGAAAGCCTGTGCCACCATTAAAAATTTTTCAGGCCAGCACAGAGAAAAATTTATTCTCTGTGTTCTTTTCTCTGTGTCCTCTGGGCCCCTGTGGTAAGATTCTGGAAATTTATTTTAGAGGTGGGTATGCGGTTGTTTCCCCATGCCAGGCGGGTTAAAGCCCGGCTTTTACAAGAGTTCGCGGGAAAACGCATCCTGGATATTGGGTGCGGCGCCAGCAAAACCCTGGGGGCCATAGGGCTGGACCGGAGATTGCGGGCCGGGATACCCAAAGAATCGCAAATGGACGTGGCCTGCGACCTGGAAAAACTCCCCTGGCCCTTGAAGGACAACTCCTTTGACCTGGTAATCTTCTCCCACGTCCTGGAGCACCTCAACGACGTGGTGGGCGCCCTGGAAGAAATCAACCGCATCACCAAACCCGGCGGCCAGGTTTACCTCGAGGTCCCCCATTTTACCTGGGTGGAAGCCTTTCGCCACTTTGAGCACAAGCATTTCTTCACTTTGGGATCTTTTGATTACTTCATCAAAGGCAACTCTCATTATCAAACCGATTTCAAGATTCTGAAACGCTATCTTTTCTTTGACGATTTCACCAACTGCATCGGGGTGGGGTTCCTGGCCAACCGCTTCACCCGGTTTTATGAAAAGCGCCTGGCCTTCATCTTCCCGGGGACGTCGTTTTATGTGCTGTTGGAAGTGGATAAGTAGGGTAGGCGGCTGGCGAAATTATTGTTCATTATTCTTGTATGCCATGTATACCTTATATATCTCCATATCTCATTCCCTTATATTTTAAGGTATTCTGTTTAAAGATTATAAAGATCATTTAAATTGGCTTGACAATAGTTGGGGGTTCGGCTTAATTGCAATAAAATTTCCTCTCTATTGGCTTTGGCTAGCGTCGAATAACTTCCGGACAGGTCCAAGTCCTTCCGGAAGTAGTTCAGCAGGGACTCCGGGGCGCTTAGGTCACCCGGAGGTTTTTTTATCTGGCGGACAACCAGTATGAAACCCGCCGTTAGCATTTCCAAAATTACCCCTCCCAGTGTTCCTCATATCCTGGACCGGCCACGTCTCATCGAGCGGTTGATACAGGACCAGAATAAAAAGCTAATTCTCATCCTGGGTCAGGCGGCCCAGGGAAAATCGACCCTGGCCGTCTCTTATGTAAAGGCCTCCCAGACCCCCTCGGCCTGGATTAACCTGGGGCCGGAGGACTCCGACCCGGTCAATTTTTTCTATGCACTGGTGCATTCCATCCAACGAGCCGTGAAGGACACCGATTTCTCTCCCATGCTGTTATATCCTTCTATGACCGAGGGGCCGAGGGACGAGATTCCGCTTTATCGGGAGTGGGCCTCAGTTCTCTTGGCATTGATTTCGATGCCGCTGCAGGTGATCTTCGACGGTCTGGACCGCCTCTTGGCCGATGCCCCGACCTATAGGCTTCTCCAGGTCCTGGTGGAAGAAGCGCCCCCCCTTTGGTGAGGCTCTAATAACTGGCCGGAAAGAATGGTGATTGCGGGGCGGATCCAGTTTTTGCCCCTCAAAAATTTCATATGACGGCGCGGACCTGGCCCCGCCCGGAGAAAAGGGGAGCAAGGGAAACCGTTTTCTGGTCATGGAAGTTGGTGCCGGCGGCCGTCGTCGCGGGGGGGATGGGGCCGGATGGCGGCCCCGAGAGTTGAGCCGGCGAACAGCAGCCGTCGTTTCCCCGGGACCTCATCCCAAGACGATGGCGCCCATCCTA
>VGSO01000129.1 GCA_016874945.1 Deltaproteobacteria bacterium | reverse complement strand
GCTGATTTATTGGGGAGCCTGGGCGGGATTAGGCCGGATTTTCCCCCCTCCCGCGGCCGCGGCCTTGCTCCTGGCTCTCACTGTCATCATCACCCGGGGCCTCCACCTGGACGGCCTGGCGGACACCGTGGACGGCCTGGGCGGGGGCCGGGACCCGGAGGCCCGGCTGCGCATCATGAAAGATTCCGCCCTGGGGGCCTTCGGCGCGGCCGGCCTGATTCTGGCCCTGCTGATGAAGTACGGGTTTTTCCTGTCCCTGGGCGCCGGGGCCGGCAGGATTTTCATCTTATTTCCCCTGGTGAGCCGCTGGGGCATGGTGCTGCTGGCTTATCTCTCTCCTTATGCCCGAAAGGAAGGGGGCCTGGGGGAAGCGATGACCCTGGGGGTCACCGCCTCGACAATGTTAGGCGCCACCCTGATTGCCGCGGCCCTGGCGCTGCTGGCCGTGGGGCCGGCCGGATTGGTCCTGATGGCCGCCGCCGCCGGCGTCGTGGTCCTCTTGAAATTTTATTTTTTTCAAAAATTAGGTGGCATCACCGGCGACGTCCTGGGCGCGGCCAATGAGGCGCTGGAGATCCTGGCCCTGGGCGGCGCGCTGCTTTTGGACTTGCCCGGCTTTAGTGCTTTTTTTTGAAAAAAATGAGGCTATAAATTTTTGCGTCATGGATTTCATAATTTCTGGCAAATTTTCGATAAAGATTCTAAAATGAACATGGACCCGCTTGAAAAATTGGCTGTTTAACCATAATTTATAACAGCGTCGCTCCTGTAGTGACTTGTTTTATTGGGGAAGGTAATAAAAAGTGCGTATTTTTGATAGATATATAAAAGAAAGTGTCAACGAAAGGCTCGCAAAGCTCGAAGCGCACTTATCCTCGGATATCGTGTTTTTTTATGGATCAATAGTTCCGCCAATCGACAAAATGTTTAGAGATTTCATCGAAAAACTTAAATCTGAATCAATAGATCAACAACGTGTCACCATATTCCTGACGACACATGGCGGTTTAGCTGAGACCGTTGAGAAAATGGTAGATATTATTAGGTTTCACTATCAGGAAGTGTATTTCGTTGTTCCCGATTATGCCATGTCTGCCGGGACAATTTTTTGCATGTCAGGAAACAAAATATTCATGGATTATTCTTCATCTCTAGGACCAATCGATCCCCAGGTATTTACAGGGAAAGATTATGCTTCCGCTTTAGGATATCTAGATCAGGTAGAGAAAATGATTGAAAAATCAAAAAAAGGCGAATTAACCGATGCTGAATTTATTATGTTTGAAAAACTTGACCTTGCCATGTTGAGTTCATATGAGCAAGCGAAGAACCTTACCATTACATTGCTGAAAAAATGGTTAGTGCAGTACAAGTTCGCAAACTGGGGTACTCACGCGACCGATCCCAGGAAAAAGGGAAAGCCAGTAACCACTAAGGAAAAAGAAAAACGTGCAGAAGAAATTGCAAAAATGCTTTCAGACAACAAACTTTGGCATTCTCATGGGCGAATGATAGGCATAAACACACTCACCAATCTTCTGCGATTAAAAATTGATGATTATTCGAATAATACACCACTTCGCACTATTCAATTAGCGTGCCGGACAGCAATGTTGGAATATATTCAGCGCGAAAAATACACAAGCTTCCTTCACAGCAAAAACTTCTTTTAGGGAGATTGAGCGATGTCCGTAATTAAAGATTTCGAGGACCTTTTGACCGCAAAGAAAGAAATGGAAGCCAAAAGGCCTGATCTGTTTAGGCTCAAGCGCTTCCTCGAAGAGAAAAGGCAAAAGGGCATTATTCCAAAGAAGGATACCAAGGTGCCTTCGCGCCAAGAGACCGAGCGTTATGGTTATGATACTCTCTTTGGTAATTAACCGCGACAAATTTTCTTCGCTGTTATCTGAAATTCCTACCCACCCGTTCAAGATTTCCAATCATAGGTTAGCCGGGTAGTGTCCTAATAGGACACTACCGTTAGCCGGAACCATTTTGATTCTCCTGGTTTTCTGATAATATTAATTGATAAATGATCTCCCGAAAATTTTAGGAGGCTTTAATGTTACCCGACACCTTAGATATCCGGGCTGGAATCAAGGCCCTGGCAGATAGACTCGAATTGCTCCGAGGTCATCTTTGATCTGGGGGGGAAGGAGAGCCGTTTAGCCGAACTGGAGAAATTAACGGCCCAGCCGGGCTTCTGGGACGACGGGGCCCAGGCCGCGGCGGTGCTCAAGGAGCGGGCCGTCCTGATCCAGTCCCTGGAGGACTACCAGCGCCGGGGCAAGGAAGTGGAAGACCTGGAGGTCCTCCTGGACCTGGCCGTGGAGGAAGGCGATGAGCCAGCCCGGAAGGAAGTGGTGGCGGGGCTGGCCCAGATGGAGAAAAGCTTCCGGGACTGGGAACTCCGGCTGCTGCTTACCACCGAGGAAGACCCCAAAAACGCCATTATCACTATCCATGCAGGGGCCGGCGGCACTGAAGCCCAGGATTGGACCGAAATGCTGCTGCGCATGTATCTCCGCTACGCCGAACGGAAAGACTTCAAGACGGAAACCATAGACCTGCTCCCCGGGGATGAGGCAGGGGTCAAAAGCGTCACCTTCGCCGCGTCCGGCCCTTACGCCTACGGCTATTTCAAGAGCGAAACGGGCATCCACCGCCTGGTGCGCATCTCCCCTTTTGACGCCAGCGGCCGGCGGCACACCTCGTTTACTGCGGTTCAGGTCCTTCCCGAGGTGGATGACCGCATCGAAGTGGAAATCAACGAAAAAGACCTGCGGGTGGACACCTTCCGGGCCAGCGGCCCCGGAGGCCAGCACGTCAACAAGACCAGTTCCGCGGTGCGCCTGACCCACCTGCCCACCGGCATCGTGGTAAGTTCCCAGACGGAGCGCTCCCAACACCGCAACCGGGAGCTGGCCATGAAGGTGCTCCGGGCCCGCCTCTATGACCTGGAAAGACGGAAGCGGGAGGAGAAAAAGCAGGAGCTCCAAGAATCCCAGAAGGAGATTGCCTGGGGCAGCCAGATCCGCTCTTATATCCTTCAGCCCTACCGTCTCATTAAGGACCACCGCACCAAGCACGAAGAAGGCAACGTGGACGCGGTCCTGGACGGCGACCTGGACGTGAGCAGTCGCTCATGAGCCTTCGGCTCTCTCAAAACAATGAAAAGTCAGCAACTTACTTACCGCTGCACGGCGCGCCCCCTACATTAACTTTGAACCTTGAACTTTGAACTTTGAACTTTGAACCTTGAACTTTGAACTTTGAACCTTGAACTTTGAACCTTGAACTTTGAACTTTTCGTAACAGTGAGCAGTAAGGTGATTTTCATGGTTTATGGGTGAACTGAAGGCTCATGTTCAACTGCTTGGCAAAGGGTTTCAACTAATTTTTCCCCGTCCTCTTGACATCCTCCCCTTGATAAATATATAAATAGACATTGATATATTTATTGAGGTTCCCTTGCTCACCAACCTGCCGTCCCTGGCCTTCCTGGCCAAAAGCCTGGCGGATGAAAACCGTCTGCGGATTCTTTTGGCCCTGGGCAATGGTAAAAAGGCCGTCACCCACCTGGTGGAGGAGTTGCGGCTGTCCCAGCCCCTGGTGTCCCACCACCTCAAAGAGCTGAAAGGGTCCCTGCTGGTCAAGGTGGAACGCCGGGGACCCTTTATTTATTATGAAATGGCCGATCCCCGCATCATTGACATCCTGGCGGGTCTGGCGGAGTTGGCCGGAGATTTGCTGGCGAACCGGAAGACTTTTTAAAAAAGTGGTGCGCGGTGCGCACCCTACAGGAAAAGGTCATGAGCGCCGACAAGATTTTTCAAGTGATTGACCCCATGGACCCGGAGGAGGCCCTGGACAAGCTGACGCCGGTTCTGAAAAAGCTGTTCTCCCACCTGGGGGACGAGGCCCGGATGAATTTTGTGGTGAACCTGGTGGGGGAGGCCGGGGCCGACAAGCTGGGCAGCCTGGTCCACTACTGACTGGCCGCTTGCATGGGCGAAGGTGTCGACCCAACCCGGATGTGTCAGAGTTTGGTGGAGAAAATGGCACGGGGGAAATACCTGGAAGCCGCGGCGGTCCCTGAGCTCCTGGTTTTGTTTGAGGACTGGCTGGAGGAATTGGAAGGGGAGGTGTCTTCCCTGATTAAAGAGACGGGAGAGCACGCCCCGGAGAAACTGGCCCCCAGGTTGGGCCTTTCCCCCGCCAGCGCGGCTTTCCTGGTGGGAAAGCTCAAGAGAGAAGGAAAAAGATAGGGGTTTTACATGGGAATCAAAAAAGCCATTCTCCTGTCTTTGGTGTCAGTAGTATTGGCCGGGGGAATGCTCTGGTATCACCACCGGCCCCTGGCGCCGCCCGCGCAAGCCACCTGGGAAGATGTGACCGGCGAGGCCCAGCGGGGGGGCTACCGCCTCATTACCACCGAAGAACTGGGGCGGCTTTACCAGAAGGACCCCCAGGGCCTGCTGCTGGTGGACACCCGCCAGGAGTGGGAATACCGCAGCGGCCACATTAAGGACGCGGTGAACTTCCCCCTAGAGCCTGGCTGGTGGGGCCGCCGGCGGGCGAAAAGCCCTTTGGCCAAACTTTTAGGACCGGATAAGGACCGCCTCGCTGTGTTTTACTGAGCGGGCTTGGCCTGAGTCCGCAGTGACGCCGCGGCCCGGGTGGCCGTGCAATTAGGCTACACCAAAATCTACCGGGATCCCCTGGGCTACCCCGCCTGGGAGCAGGCCGGCCTCCCCGGGGCCCGGACGCCCTATGGCTTGTGCAACGACACCCCCGGCGGCCCGCCCTCCTGCCTGCCCTCGGGCTGGGCCTTGCTGGGGACCTTCCTGGGCATCTTCGCCGGGGGCCTGGCCCTGAACCTGACCCCTTGCGTGTATCCCCTCATTCCCATCACGGTGTCCTACTTCGGCGGCCACAGCGGGGAAAGCCGGGGCCGGCTGGCGGGCCACGGTCTGTGTTATCTGACAGGCCTGGCCGTGACCAACTCCGCCCTGGGGGTGGCCGCGGCCCTGACCGGCGGCCTTCTGGGCGGCTTGCTGCAAAATCCCTGGGTCCTGTTAGCCGTGGCCCTGGTCCTGGTCCTCTTTGCCGCCAGCCTGTGGGGGATGTGGGAACTGCGCCTCCCCGGCGGACTCACCCGCATGGCGGTCAAGTCCTACGCCGGCTATTTCGGCAGCCTGTTCATGGGCCTCACCCTGGGGGTGGTGGCCGCGCCGTGCATCGGCCCCTTTATCCTGGGCCTTTTAACCTGGGTGGCCTCCCAGGGTTCAGCCTGGCTGGGATTTTTCACCTTCTTCACCCTGAGCCTGGGTCTGGGCCTGCCCCTCTTTGTCCTGGCAATATTTTCCGGCAGCCTGGATAAGCTGCCCCGCTCCGGAGAGTGGCTTTTGTGGGTGCGGAAACTCATGGGCTGGGTGCTCATGGGCATGGCCGCCTATTTCCTCCGGCCCCTGCTGCCGGAAGCCGGTTGGGTGGCCCTCATGGCCGGGGGAGCGCTGGCTGCGGGCATTCATCTGGCGCTGTGGGGCCGCACCCCCGCGACCTTCCGGCCCTTTGGCTGGCTCAAGGGTTTCACCTGGCTGGGGGCGCTGACCGCCGCCTTCCTGGTGGTGGGCTTCTTTGCCTTAAGGGGGCCGGGAGTGGCCTGGCAGCCATATTCCGAGGCGCTTGTGGCCCAGGCCCGGGAGAGCCGCAAGCCGGTGATCATCGACTTTTACGCCACCTGGTGCACCCCGTGCCGGGAACTGGAGGACATCACTTTTCATCACCCCCAGGTGGTCAAACAAGCGGCCCAGGACTTCATAACCATCAAGATTGACCTCACTCGCAAGGGAGACGCCCAGGCCGAGACCCTGCTGCAAAAATACCAAGTCAAGGGCGTGCCCACCATTGTGTTCCTGGACCGGGAAGGCAAAGAGCTAAAGGACCTGCGCCTGGTGGATTACCTGCCCCCGGACCAGTTTTTGGGCCGCCTGGCGGCGGTGACCAAATCACCATGAAAGGAGATGTCCTTGCTTAAAGTCAGAGTTTTGATGAATGATCCCTGCGGCCTGACCTGAAAGCGGCTCCACGAGGTGTTGCCCAGGTTGGGCCAAAAATATGATCTTGGCGTGGAGATAGTCACCAAAACCAGGGAAGAATACCAAAGTGCGGAGTATCTCGCTGCGGGACTGCCGGCGGCCCCGGCGGTGATGGTGGAAGATGAGATCGCGGGGCAAGGCCCGGCTATTTCGGAAGAAAAGCTGGAGGAAATCATCCGCCGTCACTTAGATTTGCCTACTTTAGAAACCCAAGAGTAACGACTTCTATGGCTGATGTTATTTTCTTCAAACCAAGAGGGCAGGACCCCGGTTTCCGGGAGCCTGCCCCCGCGGTCAGGCTAAGAAGGGAGCCTACTTGGACTCTTGGGCCTCTTTAGCCTTCTCCTGGTCTTTGGTCGCCTTGGGGGTATCCTGTTTCAAGGCGCAGCCGCAGCCGCAGTCGCTCTTCTTTTCAGCCATGGTTTTCACCTCCTTTCTGATAAAGCTGTTAAGCAATTACTTAATTTGTAATCCAAAAAAAATTGCCGGGAGCTATTTAGACTTCATTTCTTTTATCCTTTCCCGGACGGTCCTTAGCTCATTTTGCAAATCTGCCGCATACTTTTCCAAGGATTCCAGGCTCGCGGCCTGCACCTCCTGCTCTTTCCAGTCGCCGGTCCCCTGGCAGCCGCAGGTGCAAATTTCCGTCAACCGACGCCGGTATTCATGCAATGCTTCTTCATTAATGGCATACGGTATCCAGTACCCCTTTCTCTCGCTCCGAACCAGGCCGGATTGCTTTAATATTTTCAGGTGCTGGGATGCGGCGGCCGCGGTTATTCCCGTCTGTTTGGCGATCTCCTTGGCGCCCAGCGGCCCCTGGGCCTTTAGCAGTTCGAGAATTTTCACCCGTGTTTCCACGGCTAAGACTCGAAACATTTCAAAAGGTTCTAATTCCATGTTCTCTTTCTTCAGGCTGCACAGGCTGGAAAGCCTGTGCCACCAATACTTTCATGATTTTGGATGAGCCAAGGCTCAGGAGCGATGGCTTGGCAAGCCGATTTAGCTATTAAGCAACTGCTTAAATTATAATCTGGAAAATTTTTTTGTCAAGCACCTTTTTTCAAAAAAAATCAAATCGAGGATTACACAATGCTGAAAGTCAGATGTTTTCTCAACGAGCCCCACGGCAAGCCCTGAAAGCAATTCCAGAAGATGCTGCCCAGGTTGGGTGAAAAGTATGAGTTCGAGTTGGAGTACATCTCCAAGCCCATTGCCGAGTACCAGACGGATGAATACTTCGAGTTGGACCTGCCGGTGGCCCCGGCCATCATGGTGGGGGAAGAAATCGTAGTGGAAGGCGCCGGCGTGGCGGAAGAGGTCCTGGAAGCGGCCCTACGCCGCCATTTGGGGCTGCCGCCCTTGGAGGAAAAGAAAGGATTGATTAGTCGCTTATTTAGTAGGGGATAAAATATTGCCGCCAGCAGTCAGCCGCCAGTAGCCAGGATAACCCTTTCTAACTGCTGGCGGCTGGCGGCTGGCGGCTTAATACGGTTTTCGGTCTTCGGTTTTCGGTTTTCGGTAAAGATAATTAAGGATTATCAATAAGTTACAGATCATGTTTGTTGCACTTGAAAGAGAAAATGGTATAAGTCCGCTTTTCCGAAGCGGGGTTACTGCCGCGGTCAGGTGGAGCCGGGCTCGCAGCCCGGGGCGGGGGCCGGTTCGGCTAGCAGTTCCACTTGGTC
>VGSO01000128.1 GCA_016874945.1 Deltaproteobacteria bacterium | reverse complement strand
GTGGGGTCCGCCATCCTGGCTCCGGGGTATAAGCCCTTTGACCCCACCCGCCTGGCAGTTTACGGCTATGGCCGCTACCCCAACGTGTACACCAGCCTGGAGTTCGAGCGAATCCTCAGCCCCGGCGGGCCTTTCCACGGCCACGTGCAGCGCCGCTCCGACGGCCAGGAACCCCAGAAGATCGCCTGGGTCCACTGCGTGGGCTCCCGGGATTTGCATGAGGGCGCCAAACCCTACTGCTCCAACTTCTGCTGCATGGCCGCCCTGAAGCAGGCCGTCATCGCCCGGGAGCACTTGGGCGAAGACCTGGACATGGCCCTGTTCTACATGGACATGCGCACCCCCCGGAAGGACTTTGAGAAATACATGGTGCGCATCAAGGACCAGGGGGCCCGCCTCATCCGCTCCCGGGTCCACTCCATCAAACAGGTGACCGGCGATGGCGACCTGAAAATCCGCTACGTCACCGAAGCGGGGGAGATTCAGGATGAAATCTTTGATATGGTGGTCCTCTCCGTGGGCATGGTCATCCCCAAGGAAACCAGAGACCTGGCCATCAACCTGGATGTGCCCCTGGGGCCCAACGACTTCATGGACGCCACCTGCTTCGACCCGGTGGCTTCTTTCCGGGAGGGGATTTACGCTTGCGGCGCGTTCACCGGGCCCAAGGACATCCCCCAGTCGGTGATGGAAGGGAGCGCGGCCGCGGCCGCGGCCACCCGGCTGCTGGCCGAGGCCCGGGGCACTCTGCTCAAGAAAAAGGAATACCCTTCGGAAAAGGACGTGGCCGCCGAAGAAGCCAGGGTGGGAGTCTTCGTCTGCAACTGCGGCCTCAACATCGGCGGCGTGGTGGATGTCCCGGCCCTGGTGGAATACGCCCAGGGCATCCCCAATGTGGCCTATGCCCAGGCGAACCTGTTCACCTGCTCCCAGGACGCCCAGAAGCAGATGTCCGAAATGATCCGGGAGCACGACCTGAACCGGGTGGTGGTGGCCGCGTGCAGCCCCTCCACGCATCAGCCCATCTTCCAGGACATGCTCCGGACCTCGAGCCTTAACAAATACCTCTTTGAGATGGCCAACATCCGCAACCAGTGCACCTGGGTGCACCAGAACGAGCCCAAAGCCGCCACGGAAAAGTGCAAGGACCTCATCAACATGGCCGTGGCCAAGGCCCGGCTGCTCCAGCCCCTGGAGTACATCACGGTGGGGGTGAACAACAAGGCCCTGGTCATCGGCGGCGGCGTCACCGGCATGACCTCGGCCCTGGCCCTGGCGGACCAGGGCTATCAGGTGAGCCTGGTGGAGCGCAAAGACAAGCTGGGCGGCAACGCCCTCAAGCTCCACACCACCTGGCGGGGCGGCCTGGTGAAGCCTCGGGTGGACGAGCTCAAGGCCAAGGTTCTAAGCCACCCCAATATCACCGTTTATTACAACGCGTTGGTCACCGGGGCGGAAGGCTCGGTGGGCAATTTCCAGACCACCCTGTCCACCGGCCAGGTCATCGACCACGGCATTGTCACCATCGCCAGCGGCGGCGAGCCTTACCGGCCCAAGGGCCTTTACCTGTACAAAGAGCATCCCAACGTATTGCTGTCTTTGGACCTGGATGAGAAAATCGCCGCGGGCAGTGACCGGCTCAAGAACGCCCAGGCTGCGGCCTTTATCCAGTGCGTTGGTTCCCGCGTCCCCGAGCGGCCTTACTGCAACAAGGTGTGCTGCGCTCACTCGGTGGAAAACGCCATCAAGCTGAAAATCATGAACCAGGACATGGATGTCTATGTGCTTTACCGGGATATGCGCACTTACGGTGAGCGGGAAAATCTCTACCAGCGGGCCCGGGAAATGGGGGTGATCTTCATCCGTTACCAGTTGGCGGAACCGCCGGTGGTGGCGGAGGCAGAGGACGGGTGCATTCAAATCACCGTAAAAGACCACGTGCTCCGGCGGCCGGTGACTTTCTCCGTGGACCTGCTGACCCTGGCCACGGGCATCATCCCCCACCACAATGCGCCCCTGGCGGAAATCTACAAGATCCCCTTGAACGCCGAAGGGTTTTTCACTGAGGCCCACGCCAAGATCAGGCCGGTGGACTCCGCCACCGAGGGCATCTTCCTGGCGGGCCTGTGCCACTACCCCAAACCGCTGCAGGAATCGGTGGCCGAGGCCCTGGCCTGCGCCTCCCGGGCCAATACCATCCTGTCCCGGGACTACCTGGAGCTGGAATCCACCATTTCCCAGCCCATTGACGAGAACTGCGACGGCTGCGCCTTCTGCGTGGACACCTGCCCCTTCAAGGCCATCACCCTCATCGAATACATGAAGGACGGCGGAGTCAAGAAGACGGTGGAGATCAATGAAGTCCAGTGCAAAGGCTGCGGCTCCTGCATGGCCACCTGTCCCAAGCAGGGCATCTACGTGGCCGGGTTCACCCCGGAGCAGTTGCGGGCCCAGGTGGAGGCGGCCTTGGGGTTGATTTGAGTGAGCAGTGAGCAGTTAGCAGTTGGCGGTTGGCAGTTGGCAGTTAGCGTTTCATAGAAGCTTACTTCTCGTTCCCAAGTTGCACTTGGGAACGGGAATGAATGCCAAGCTCAGCTTGGCTTACAGGTGCGTTCCTAAGCCCAGCTTGGGAACGAGAAGATTGCAGACATAAAGGAAACGGAACATGAGCGACGACTACGAACCCAGGATCATCGCCTTCTGCTGCAACTGGTGCTCCTACGCCGGGGCGGACCTGGCCGGGGTGTCCAGGATCCAATACCCCCCCAGCGCCCGCATCATCCGGGTGATGTGTTCGGGGATGGTGCACCCCAATCTGGTCATCGACGCCCTCACCAAGGGGGCCGACGGCGTCCTGGTCTGCGGCTGACACCTGGGCGAATGTCATTACCTGGAAGGTAATAAAAAAGCCCAAGGCAGAGCGGAAGGTCTGGAGTTGATGCTGGAGGATTTCGGCCTGGAGCCGGAGCGCTTCCGCCTGGAGTGGATCTCCTCCTCCGAGGCCCAAAAATTCGCGGACGTCATGACGGAGATGACGGATACCCTGAAGGCATTAGGACCGAGTCCGTATAGCACGAGAGGGTAACCAGTAACCAGTAACCAGTAACCAGTGGGAATGGAGGCATGGTCACTATGACTATCCCGTTGGCCAAAAAAGTGGACGGCAAGAAATTCATGTGGGACGGGGCGACCTACGAAACCCGGGCCCAGGCCTCCCAGATCATGGAGTCCTATGCCAAGGAGGGTTTTGAAGTAAAAATGTTTCAGGAGGAAGACCAATATCTGGTTTATTCCCGCAGGGTGGCAGAAGTGCAGTCAGCCGGTTAAGCAACGCGGTCAGCCGCCGGTTCTCCGTCAGTTGGCGCAATTTGACTGAAACCTGATAGCAGATCGCTGAACGCTCCAAAGGAGGTAAGGAATGGGCGTAACTGTGGCGGAAGAGTGGTTGAATGCCTGTTCCGGCTGTGAGATTTCCATTCTCAACACCGGAGAGGCGCTGTTGGATTTATTACCTCATTTGAATTTCGTTCACATCCCGGTGCTCTTGGACCACAAGTATTTCGGTCAGACCGGGGAAAAGACGGCCTTCGAGATCCCCGAGGCGGTGGTGGGGATCATCTCCGGCGGGGTGCGCAACGAAGAACACAAGCACGTGCTCAACGAGATGCGCCAAAAATCCAAGATCCTCATCGCCCTGGGAAGCTGCGCCGCGTACGGCGGCATCCCGGCCCAGGCCAACATGTTCAAAAATGACGAAATCCTGGAGAAAGTCTTCCGGGGGTCGCCGTCCACCAACCCGTCCCCCAACCCGGAGCACTCCGACGTCCCCAAGTGGACCAACACGGTGCAGGCCCTGGATGAGATCGTCAAGGTGGACCTCACCATCCCGGGCTGCCCGCCCCATCCGGACTGGATCGCGGATGCCATCCTGGCCCTGCTGGCGGGGAAAACCGCTTGGGCGCTCCCCGAGCGCAGCGTCTGCGACACCTGCCCGGTGATCCGGGAAAAGAAGTCCGTGGGTGGACCCATCAAGCGGGGACTCACCAATTTGGACTTCGACCCCGAGGCCGGCCTGGACAAGATGCGCTGCATCAACGAGCAGGGCTTCTTTTGCATCGGGCCCGTGACCCTGGCGGGCTGCGCCGGCAAAGAAGGCGTGCCTCGCTGCGTCCAGGCCCGCACCCCTTGCCGGGGCTGCTTCGGCCCCATCCGCAAGGGCGCCCGGCCCATGGTGGACATGATGGGGGCCTTGACCTCCGTGGGGCTGGACCCCAAAACTTTGGTGGACCGCCGGGCCATCATGAACCGCTACATCGGCGCGCACGGCTACCTGACGGTCCTGCCGGCCCGGCCGGGAAAGTGAGGGGGTGATTAAATGGGCAAAGTCATTAACATTCAGCCGATAACCCGCATCGAAGGCCACGCCAAGGTGGCCATCCACCTGGACGACGCCGGCAACGTGGTCGAGACCAAAGTCCACGTCCAGGCTCTCCGGGGCTTTGAAAAATTCTGCGAAGGCCGCCCCGCGGAAGAGATGCCCCGCATTGTCTGCCACATCTGCGGCATCTGCCCCTGGGCCCACCACCTGGCCTCCTCGAAGGCGGTGGACGCCTGCTTCGGGGTTACCCCGCCCCCCGCCGCGGTGAAACTGCGCCGCCTGATGCAGAACATCGCTTACATCGGGGACCGCATCCTTCATTTCTATTTCCTGGCCGCGCCGGACTTCGTCATCGGCCCCGACGCGGATTATTCGGTGAGAAACGTCCTGGGCGTCATTCAGGCCGTTCCCGACATCGCCAGGCAGGTGGTGAAGATGCGGCAGATGACCGCGAACATGCTGGAGGACTTCGCCGGCCGGGCCATCCACCCCACCTTCTCCCAGGCCGGCGGGGTGAGCAAGCCCATGACCGAGAAGGAGCGCAGCGCCATGCTCCCCCTGGCCCAGGAGTTGCTGGAGTTCTCCCAGTTCACCATGAAGTTCGCCAAGGACAACGTCTTCCCCAAATACCTGGACGCCATCAAGACCATCGGCGTCATCCGGGTGGGCTACCTGGGCACGGTGCGGGAGGACGGCGCCCACGACTTCTATGACGGGAAGCTCCGCCTCATGAAGCCCGACGGCTCTTACGAGGACTTCGCCTACGACCAGTACCTGGATTACATCGGCGAATGGGTGGAGCCTTGGTCTTATCAAAAATTTCCCTATGCCAAGAAGTGGGGCCAGCTCAAGTTGGACCTGGATGACCCCGTAGGGGTGTACCGCACCAACTGCCTGGCCCGCGTCAACGTGGTGGACCAGATGGCCACGCCTTTGGCCCAGGCGGAGCTGGAGGAATTCCGGGCCGCGTTCGGCCGCCCGGCCCACTTCACCCTGCTCTACCACTACGCCCGGCTCATCGAGCTGCTCCAGTGCGCCGAGCAGGCGTTGGAGCTCCTCAACGACCCGGAAATCACCAGCCGGGACATCCGGGCGGAGGTGACCCCCAAGGCCGGCCGGGGCGTGGGCTGCGTGGAAGCCCCCCGGGGCTCCCTCATCCACGACTACGAAACCGACGCCGACGGCCTCATCACCAAGGTGAACCTCATCGTGGGCACCACCCACAACAACGCGCCCATCAACCTGTCGGTCTTCCAGGCCGCCAAGGCCCTCATCCATGACGGTAAATACGACCAGGGAATCCTGAACAAGGTGGAGATGGCCATCCGCGCCTACGACCCGTGACTGAGCTGCGCCACTCACCGCCTGGACGGCGGTGTCGCGGTGGAGGTCACCATTGTGGGTAAAGATGGAGAGGTGATTGACACGCTGAGAAATTAAGCTGTCAGCTTTCAGCGGTCAGCTTTCAGCAACAAAAACCGGGAGCCACAGGGTATAATAACAACAAGCCTGTGGCTCCTTTTCTTCAAATGAATGTTTAGGTATAACAAGCCTATGTGGTCTGAGTCCTTAACGGATAGAGAAGCAGAATATACTGAGACAGCAATAGAGGGGCTTAAAGGTGTGACCTGGGCGCGGCCAGTGCTGGACCGCCTTCAGCAAGCTGGTGGGTTCAAGTCTGAAAATATGCCCTTGATGTTTGAAGTACGTGTTGCCTACGAATTGCATCGCGCGGGGGCTGTGGCCGAATATGAATACAGTGCAGGAGTAGGTTCTTCCACAATAGAATTTTGTGTTCAAGGAGAAATTATTTGGCTTATTGAGCTTGTGAGTGTCCGAGCGAGTCAAGCGGCTAAGAAAGCTATAATACAAGATGGCTTTATCTATAAGCAAATGCTTTCTACCGATGCGAATGATAGGGCACAATCTCCAGAAGCAGAAATGATAACGGCTCAACAGAAAATTGGGGAAAAGGTTTTTGCTGATAATGCACCAACAAAGTTTCCTGTCCCAAGAGACAATTTTTGCCATGTTATTCTTACAGACATGCGAGGATATCTGGACGAAGGTGGTGATTGGCTTGATTACCGGCAAATAGCCTACGGGGCACCAGGTATTCCTCCTAACTATTCATGGGCGACACACTATTGGAATACTGGAATGGGCATATCAGAACCTATAAGAGGTTTGTTTGAAGAATCATGTCCTTTGCGGGCATCCCCATTTATACAAGAAAGGATTCACTTCCTTGGCTTTGTTTGTGAGAGGGATTATCGCGAAGGGGAAATACAAGATATCTCTTACTACCTGCCAAATCCAAACTTATTGTCGGATGAAACAGCTATAAAATTATATAAAGAATTTCCATTGAAACATAGATGAATATCTTAGGACACTTTAGTTGAAGCTATGAGAGACTTATTTGACAAATCAGTGGTAATCTTCGGCTGCGGCAACATTCTCTTCGGCGACGACGGCTTCGGGCCGGCGGTGGTCAAGGAACTGCAGGAAAATTACGTCCTGCCCGGCGACGTCCTGGCCCTGGACGTGGGCACCAGCATCCGGGACATTTTGTTCGACATCCTGATAAGCGAAAAGAAGCCGGAGCGCCTCATCATCGTGGACGCGGTGGACCGGGGCCAAGAGCCGGGGGAACTCTTTGAATTGCCGGTGGAGGAGATCCCTCCCCAGAAGACCGCAGACTTCTCCCTGCACCAATTCCCCACGGTGAACATGCTCCAGGAGCTCAAAGACCAGACCGGGGTGGCGGTCATCATCCTGGCGGCCCAGGTCCAGGAAATCCCCGAGGAAGTGCAGCCGGGGCTTTCCAACCGGCTCCAGTGGGCCGTGAAAGAGGCCGCAGGCCGTCTGGCCGCCATGGTGCACGGGGCGAAGCGGCAGTGAGATTGCGGGGGAGGGCCGGGATAATTTTAGCTGTCAGCAGAGGCTCTTGCAAAATTACTTATTGCCGCCCCTTGTCATTCTGAGCGAAGCGAAGAATCTCGTATTTACAAGAGGTTGAGATCCTTCACTTCGTTCAGGATGACAACAAAACGAGTTTTGCAAGAGACACAGCAGTCAGCAATTTAAAGAGGCTTTTTTTACTGAAAGCTGATGGCTGAAAGCTGAAAGCCAAAACCCCCTCCCCCAAGAACCAATCATAAAGGGAAAAGCCATGACCCTACCGGAACTCCAAGAACTCCCCGGTCTGCTGGAAGCCCTGGGGCTGGAGGAAGAGCCCCTGGGAATCTATTACACCTCGGAAGCCCCTGGGGATTGCCTGACGCCCAAGGCCGCGGTCCTGCCCACCGCGGAGAAAGAGGCCCGGGGGGAGGTTGATTGGGAAGAGGTGTTCGGCAATTTCGCCTGCGTCATGGGCCTGGCCTGGCGGGCCCGAAAGCTGGGGAAGCCG
>VGSO01000127.1 GCA_016874945.1 Deltaproteobacteria bacterium | reverse complement strand
GCTTTAGAAGAAGGAGTACGCCTGACCAAGAGCACCATCGGTTACCTGGCTTTTATGAATGAGGACGAAACGGTGCTCACCATGCAAGCCTGGTCCAAGACTGCCATGGATCAATGCGCCGTAGTGGATAAGCCCCTAGTCTATCCCTTGGAAACCACCGGGCTCTGGGGGGAAGCCGTGCGCCAACGGCGGCCCATTATTACCAACGATTATGCCGCTCCCAACCCATATAAGAAAGGCTACCCCCAGGGCCATGTGGAAATTCGGCGTCATCTGAACATTCCAGTGTTTGACGGTGACCACGTCGTGGCGGTGGCCGGCGTGGGAAACAAGGATGAGGACTACGATGAATCCGATGTCCGCCAGTTAACGCTGTTGATGAATGGCATGTGGTGGCAGGTCAAGCGCCAGCGGGCCGAAAAGGCTTTGACTGCCGAGGTGGAGCGGGGACTATACTTTCAAAAGCTCCTCATTCACACCTGCATGGACGGCATCGCCGGCTACAATATGGAAGGCAAGATTATCACCTTTAATGAAACCGCGGCAAAAATCCTGGGTTATGAACCGGAAGAAGTCATGGGTAAAATGAATGCAAAAGAACTCTTTGGCCCGGGCCAGGCTGAGGAAATCCTTCGGAAACTGCACGATCCGGTCCTGGGGGGGGAGGGCATTTTAGAGAACTATGAAAGCCGGGCTCGGCGCCGGGATGGCGCTCTCATCCCCATCTGGCTTTCCGCCCGGGTGATTTACGAAGACGGCCGGGAGATCGGCGTTATCGGGCATTTTAAAGACCTGCGGGAACGGAAGCGCATGGAGGAGGAGCTCCTGCGCAGTGAGCGCCTGGCCGTCCTGGGCAAGATGGCGGCCCATATCAGCCATGAAATCAAAAACCCCCTGATGCTCATCGGAGGGTTTGCCCGCCAGGTCCTGAAAGACGACTCCGGAGACCCGGAAAAGAATCGAGAGAAACTCCAAATTATCGTTGACGAAATCAAGCGCTTGGAAGATTTCCTGGTGGAGGTGGGCAGCTATGCCAAATTTTCCGAGCCCCTCAAGGTCCCCGGGGACCTCAATGCTTTAATCCAGGAAACCTGCCGACGCTTGGAACCGAGCCTGCGTGAAAGCGGCATCGAGTTGTTGCTGGCGTTGGACCCCAACCTTCCTGAGATTCAATTTGATCCGGGGCATTTGCGCCAGGTGATCTTGAATATCGCCAAGAATGGCATCGAGGCCATGAGCCCGGGGGGCATCCTGTCCATTGCCACCGGCCGGCAAGCGGAGCGGGTATTCGTGCAAATCTCGGATACGGGTGTGGGAATTCCACCGGAGATCCGGGAAAAGATCTTCCAGCCCTTTTTTTCCTCCAAGCCCAAGGGCAGCGGCCTGGGGCTGGCCATCTCCCAGAGAATTCTCGAAGCTCACCAGGGGGAAATCGCTATTGAAAGCGAACCTGGAAAAGGCACCCGGGTGACCATCATTCTGAAAGGGGAGTAAGCAAACCCATGGGCCATAATTATCCCCGGCCCCAGATTGCCTATCAGCCATTAAGCTCCGTATCATCCCTAAAAACTATAATTGCCGGGCGCCGCAGAAATATTTCAAGAAATTATCAAAGAAGCCGATATGAATAACAGTTTTTTACGGCGGGTAGCTATTCGGAAAAGCCTGGCAGTCGGATGGGAAAACCGGTCGCCCGTCTGAAACCATCCATCCCCCCAGCTTTCTTTCGAAGAGCTCACCGCCTAATTGTCAGGTTTTCCCGACAGACGTTGTCAAACTTTAGCCTGATTTAGCCATGCGGGGACTTTTCCTCCTTTCTCATCCACCCAGGCAGGAGGTCGTTGGCGACCAACCGCAATCCATCAGCATAAGGATAGTCAAAGCCAAAAACCGGGGGAACCGATGGGGGTTACATGTCTGCTGACCAACGCCACCATCGTTACCCACGACAGCAGGAGGGGAACGCCGGCGGCTTTTCCCGGACGTTGATTTACTTCCCCATCTTCCACACCCAGGCGGATATGGGCGCGCTCCGGGAATCGGTGGTCCAGGCGACCCTGGAGAAGGTGGGACGCCCGGGGTTGTCCCGCAAAACCGCGGCCATAGATAAGGTCTGGACAGAAATCGAGGGGGCCATCGACGCCTTGGCCCTATCTTTTGACCGGGTGCGCCTTTACCAGGACGGGTTGCCCGAGTGCGGGCGGGAGGCGGAGATCGTCACGGAACTGGCCCGGGCGGGCAGCCGCAACCATCAACTCCTGCTGGGCTTGATGGCCCGGGGGGCCGTTCTCATGGGAACCGAATCCGGCGACCTGCTGGTGCAGGAGCACCAGTTGGCCAGACAATCCCTGACGACCCGCCCACCCCGGGCCGCGGGGGTGGCGGCGCAACGCCGGGCCTTGAACGAGGCCCTGCTCAAGCGCCGGGATCAATTCATGGCGCAGCGCATTAACGACACCCTTAAAGACGGCGAGACCGGCATCCTCTTCCTGGGGATGCTCCATTCCGTGGTACGGTACCTCCAACCGGACGTGAAGGTGATCTATCCGCTTCACCGGCCTCGTTGAATCCGGAGGAAATATGGATCCAAGCGCCACCCGGGTGCTCATCGTGGACGATGATCGGGATATCAGTTCGTTGCTCTCCGCCCTCATGAACAAAGAGGGGTTGACCAATATGATGGCCCCCGACGGGGAGACGGCCTTGCGGATGGTCCCCCTGGCCAGGCCCGATATGATGCTGGTGGACGTCAAGATGCCCGGCATCGACGGCATGGAAGTATTGAAGCGGGTCAAGGAAACTAATCCCCATCTGCCGGTGGTGCTCATTACCGCGTATGCCGAGATTCCCGCGTCGGTGGCGGCTATGCGGGCCGGAGCCTTCGATTATCTGGCCAAACCTTTTGACCACTCGGAGGTAATCCGGGTGGTGCGCGCCGCCCTGGCCGAACGGGACCGCCGACGCCGCTCCATGGCCGAAGAAATCTCGACGGATAATTGTCTCCGGGTCATGATGGGCCCCAGCGACGCCGTCACCCGCATCATCCGGGAGGTGAACCGGGTGGCCCAATCGGACTTCAGCGTCATAGTCGAGGGGGAAACCGGCTCCGGCAAGGAACTGGTGGCCCGGGCCCTCTACCAACTGAGCCACCGCGCCGGGGCTCCTTTTATTCCCCTGGATTGCGGGGCTATCCCCGAAACCCTCATCGAGAGCGAACTCTTCGGCTACCAGAAAGGGGCCTTTACCGGGGCCGTGGCCCCCAAGGCCGGGAAATTCGAAGCGGCCCAGGGCGGCACCCTGTTTTTGGATGAAATCGGCAATCTGCCCCTGGGGTCCCAGGCGCGACTGCTGCGGGTCCTCCAGGAGAAGGCGGTGTTGCGCCTGGGGGCCACCAAGCCGATAAATATTGACGTGCGCCTGCTCACCGCCAGCAACCAGAAACTCCTGGAACTGGTGGAATCGGGACAGATGCGGGAAGACCTTTACTTTCGCCTGAATGAGTTTACCATCACCATTCCGCCCCTCCGGGACCGCAAAGACGACATCCCCTACCTGGCCAAGCGCTTTATGGATCTCACCAACAAAGAACTGGGGAAAAACGTCCAACACTTTTCCGAATACTGCCTGGAGGCCCTGATGTCTTACAACTGGCCGGGCAATGTGCGGCAGCTCCGGTCCGTTATCCGGCGGGCGGTGCTGCTGGCCGACGACATCATCACCGAGAAGCACCTGGACATCAAGCGCGCGCCGGTGCCGGGATTGGCCTTCACTCCCAGGGTTCAGGGCGCCCCCTGGCAGGAGTTGTCCCTCAAGGAGATCGTGCACCACAGCGTGGTCACCGTGGAACGGGAGGTCCTGACCCAGGCGCTGAAACATACCCGGGGCAATAAAGCCAAAGCGGCACGGCTATTGCAAATTGATTATAAAACGATGCACACCAAGCTGAAGCAATTCGGCCTGAGCAAATCGGGAGGCAGTCATGACTAAAAAGAAGGGCGGCGGCGGGGAAGCCGGCTTCGGCGGGGTCTTCAAGGGGCTGGCCGATCTTATCGAAAAGCTGGGCGATCTGGCGGACAAGGGGGAACAGCTCAAGAAGAGCGGGGAATTTCAGCATAAAGACGTGAAAGGGGTTTACGGCTTCTCCGTCAAGGTGGGTCTGGGGGATAAAGGCGGCAAAGAGGTGAAGGTGGAGCCCTTCGGCAACGTCCGCCGGGATGAGAAGTCCGGGGAAACCGTGGTCCAGGAAATCCGGGAACCGGTGGTGGACGTGTTTGAGGAAAAAGACCATACCCTGGTGGTGGCCGAGATGCCCGGTATCAGCACCAAGGACGTGCACCTGGAGGTCCAGGACGACCTGCTCACCATTAACGCCGAAAAGAAGGATAAGAAATACCGCAAGGAGATCCTCCTGCCCCGGAGCTATCCCCGGGAAAAGATGAAGATGTCCTGCAACAACGGCATCCTGGAGATCAAGTGCGTCATGTAATACCGTAATTGTCCTGTTACGAAAAGTTCAAGGTTCAAAGTTAATGTAGGGTGCGCACCGCGCACCAGTAAGTAAGTTACTGACTTTTCATTGTTTTGAGAGAGCCGACGGCTCATGCGCGACTGTTAAGGAAGGAACGCCACATCGCATGAATAAATCTCAAGAATTAACCATCAAACTGAAAGTAACCGAGGCCCTGGGGAAGGACGTAGGGCGGGCTTATGCCCGCATGGGGCCGGAAGACCTGGAAAAACTCCAGGTGGCCATCGGCGACATCGTCGAGGTCGCGGGCAAGCGGAAAACCGTGGGCAAGGCCATGCCCGCCTATAAGGAACTGCGAGGCCGGTCCAGAGTGCAATTGGACGGCATCAGCCGGGAAAACGCCGGCGCGGGGATCGATGATTTCGTGCAGGTGCGCAAGATCGCCTGCCGCCCCGGGGAACGGGTGGTCCTGAGCCCCATCACCATAACCCCCGCCGACCGGGATCTCCAGTATATCGGCAGCCTCCTGGACGGCCTGCCGGTGCTGGAGGGGGACCGCATCCGGGCCACCCTGTTCGGCAGCCGCACCGCGGATTTCAAGGTAAAGAGCCTTACTCCCAAAGGGCCGGTGCTCATCAACCCCACCACCGTCCTGGTCATCGGCAAGGCCGATGTGCCTGAGCCCCGCCGGGCGGCGGTGTCTTATGAAGACGTGGGCGGCCTCAAACCCCAGTTGCAGCGCATCCGGGAGATGATCGAACTGCCCCTGCGCTACCCCGAGCTGTTTGAGCGCCTGGGCATCGACGCGCCCAAGGGCGTACTGCTCCACGGCCCCCCCGGCTGTGGCAAGACCCTCATCGCCCGCACCATCGCCCACGAGACCGAGGCCAACTTTTTCTCGGTGAGCGGCCCGGAGGTGGTGCACAAGTTCTATGGCGAGTCCGAGGCCCACCTGCGCAAGATCTTTGAGGAGGCGTCCCGGAAAGGCCCCAGCATCATCTTCCTAGACGAAATAGATTCCATCGCCCCCCGGCGGGAGCAGGTGGTGGGTGAGGTGGAGAAACGGGTGGTGGCCCAACTCCTGGCCCTGATGGACGGCCTCACCAAGCGCCAGAACGTCATCGTCATCGCGGCCACCAATATCCCCAACGCTCTGGACCCGGCGCTGAGAAGGCCGGGGCGGTTCGACCGGGAGATCGCCATTCCCATCCCCGACCGCCACGGGCGGCTGGACATCCTGGAGATCCACAGCCGGGGCATGCCCCTGGCCCAGGACGTGGACATGAGCCACCTGGCGGAGATCACCCACGGCTTTGTGGGGGCCGACCTGGAGGCGTTGTGCCGGGAAGCGGCCATGATCTGCCTGCGCCGCCTGATGCCGGACATTGATTACGGCCTGGCGGCCATCCCTTACGAGCAGCTGGCGCAACTGGAAGTGCACATGGACGACTTTCTGGCCGCGCTGCGGGAGGTGGAGCCGTCCGCCATCCGGGAGGTGTTCGTGGAAGTCCCGGAGGTTTGCTGGGAGGACGTGGGGGGCCTCCGGGCGGTGAAGGCGCGCCTCAAGGAAGCGGTGGAGTGGCCCTTGAAATATGCCCACCTCTTCAAACAGGCGGGCATCAAGCCCCCCAAGGGCATCCTCCTGTCCGGGGCGCCGGGATGCGGCAAGACCCTGCTGGCCAAGGCCATCGCCAATGAAAGCCGGGTGAACTTCCTGTCGGTGAAGGGGCCGGCCCTGATGTCCAAGTATGTGGGCGAATCCGAGCGGGGTGTTAGGGAGATGTTCAAGACCGCCCGCCAAGCGGCGCCCTGCATCATTTTCCTGGATGAGACCGAGGCCCTGCTGCCGGCCCGGGGCATGGGCGGCTCCGACTCCCATGTGACCGAGCGGGTCATCAGCCAGTTTCTGGCGGAACTGGACGGCATCGAGGAATTGAAGGGGGTGCTGGTGCTGGGGGCCACCAACCGCCTGGATATCATGGACCCCGCGGTGCTGCGGCCGGGGCGCTTCGACGAAATCGTGGAAATCCCCCTGGCGGATGAGGAGGACCGCCGGGAGATCTTTGCGGTGCACCTGCGGGGGAAACCCCTGGGCGAGGGCATCAGCGCGGCGGCGCTGGCGGCCCGCACCGAAGGATTGAGCGGCGCGGAGATCGCGGCGGTGTGCAATCAGGCGGCCCTGGCCGCAGTGCGCCGGGCGGTGGCGGCGGAAATCGCCCAGGAGGGCGCCGGCAAGGACCAGGTGCTCATCCTCCCCTCCGACCTGGAAGAAGCCCTGAAAGAGATGCTGGGCAGTAGTCAGTAGCCAGTTATCAGTAACCGGTAACCAGTTATCAGTTATCAGTTATAGAACGGGCCGTTGAACGCTTCTGGCAGTGAACGGCATAGCATACTGGCAACTGGTGAAAGTTCAAGGTTCAAAAGGATACGCTTTAAACCTTGAACTTTGAACTCCTGCTCGGATCACTTGAGTTAAGTGGATACTCACAAAACATCATTGATTTTAACTGATCACTGATCACTGATTACTGGCCACTGGCAACTCATAATGGACCCACTGAAACAAGGAATCTATCTCTTCTGCCTGGCCCGGTTAAGCCGGCTGCCGCCTTTGCCTCTTGAAGGCACGGGGCTGGATGGCCGGAGCCTGCTGCAGGTGGCCGGCTTTCAGGATCTGGCGGCGGTCTGGAGCCCGGTGGTGGTGGAGGATTTCTCCGGGCCGGACGCGGAAGAGCGGCTGCAGGACCTTACCTGGATCGGCCCCCGGGTCATCCGCCATCAGGAGGTGGTGGCCGGGGTGATGCGCCATTCACCGGTGCTGCCGGTAGGGTTCGGCACTATCTTTTCGTCAGCGGCCAACCTGATAAAGGTTTTGCAGCGCCATCATGACGCCATCGCCGGGTTCCTGGAGCGCGTCACCGACCGGGAGGAATGGGCCGTCAAAGGGCTGTTGGACCGCCCCGGAGCCAAGGAGAAACTGTTCTCCCTCAAGCTGGCCCGGGAGGCGGAGCGTCTGGGGGCCTTATCGCCGGGAAAGCGCTATTTTCAGGAACAGCGCCTCCGGGCCTCTTGTGACCAGGAACTCAAGCAATGGCTCCAGGAAGTTTGCCGAAAATTATGGGCCAGCCTCCGGGATTATGCCGCGCAGGTGCGGGAACGGCGACTCCTCTCCCGGGAAGCCACCGGCAGTGATAAAGAAATGGTTTGGAATTGGGCCTTCCTGGTGCCCCAAAGGGCCACACCGGGTTTCCAGGCCCGGATCCTGGACGTCAACGCCCGATACGCCCACCGCGGCCTGGTGTTTGAATGCACCGGTCCCTGGCCGCCCTATAGTTTTTGTCCGGCCCTGGACCTGGAGCCTGAGGCATGAACCGCCTGTGTTATTGT
>VGSO01000126.1 GCA_016874945.1 Deltaproteobacteria bacterium | reverse complement strand
TCCAGTAGGGTTTCCGCCGGGGAAGCAGCCAGCGAGGCCGGAAGGATGGACAGCCCCAGCAAACCCAGGATCAGCCCGCCGGCAAAGATTTTCAAAATTAGCCCATTCATCGTTTAGTCATTGAATATGGCCAGGCTCCCGCCGACCATCTCCATCGGTGTTTATCTGTGTTATACCGTTTTCGGTTTTCGGTTTTCGGTTAAAAGAAATTGTATTATCAATAAGAGGCTCTTGCAAAATTACTTAATTGCCGCCCCTTGTCATTCTGAGCGAAGCGAAGCAAGAATCTCGTATTTACAAGAGGTTGAGATCCTTCACTTGGTTCAGGATGACAACAAAACGATTTTTACAAGAGCCTCAATAAGTTAGCCATATATTTTGTTGCATCTGAAACTGAATTTGGTATTAATCTGGGGATAAATATTATTCTTGGGCGCCTTTCTTCGGCGGACTCCAGACCCCCACCCCGAACCGGGAATACCACCACTTCTGGTAGTCGTCGGGTGCTTCCGCCTCCGCCAGATGGTACCGGTAGTCTTCAATAAATTTGATGATTTTTTGGTAGGCGGCGTTAACTTCCTGCATGCGGGCGCGGTATTCGGCCTCCGCGCCGTAAGGCGCCCGGTCCGGGTGCCACCGCCGGGCGGCCCGGCGGTACGCGCTCCGGATCTCCTTCCGGGTGGCTCTTCGGTCCAGCCCCAACAATTCCCGGGCTTCTTCCAGGGTCATGTGTTCTTTTTTCTGTGTTCTGTTTTCGGTTTTCTGTGAAAAGATAATAAATATTAAACCACAATGACGCACAGGGCACAAAAATTTTCTTCCTTACAGGGGTTCCCTCGGGGGCGTTGACTTGCTTCGCCTTGTCTTCTTGGTTATGGCATGTTAATTTATGGCATTATTAGATTTATTGGGAATAAGGAATCATCCTATGGCCTCGGAAAAAACCCTTGCCATGACCGCAGCGGAGGTGGACCGCGCCCTGGAGCGTCTCACCGACGAGGTCCTGGCCCGGCATCTGAATCCGGACGAATTGCTGGTGGTGGGCATCCGCACCGGCGGGGCCTTTTTGGCCCAGCGTCTGGCGGACAAAATGCACCGCCGCACCGGCATTCCCGTCCGGGTGGGCGTGCTGGATATCACGCTGTACCGGGACGACTGGACCCAGCTTAGCCACAAGCCCCTGGTGGGCAAAACCGAGCTCCCCCGATCCATCGATGATCAGGAAGTGGTGCTGGTGGACGACGTGCTCTTCACCGGCCGCACCGTCCGGTCGGCGCTGGACGCCCTCATCGATTATGGCCGGCCCCGGCGCATCGAACTGGCGGTGCTCATCGACCGGGGAGGACGGGAACTGCCTATTCAGCCGGACTACGTGGGTCTGGTGGTTGACCTGCCGCCGGGCCAAAGGGTGAACGTCTATCTTAAGGAAATGGGCCGCACCGATGAGGTAGCCATAGAGCCCGGCCCTCCGGAAAGGTCTTAATGGCCCGGCGCCTTAAAGATAAGAAGGCTTCTGAAGCCGCTCTTCCTCCCCTGGCCTCCGAGGATGCCGCGGCCCTGGAAGCCATGGTGGACCGGGTGGCCCAGGCCCTGGCGGCCGAGGCGGACGTGGAAGCCTTGCAGAATCTGGTTCAAACCCGCCCCCAGGACCCCGTCTGGGACCTCCATCTTATCGCCGCCCTGGGCGCCCTGGCCCACCCGGTTACCCCCCGGCTGCTGGCCGCCCTCTTCGCCGCGGCCCCTGACAAGGCCCGGCGCAAGGCCCTGAAGCGCGCCTTTCATGCCCTCCAGAGCCGGGGGGTGGCGGCGCCGCCCGAACTGCTCCCCCGGGAAGAGGGTCTCCAGGTCAGCGAAACCGGCGCCGCGGTTCATGCCCTGGTCTCCCAGTTTATAGAAAACCGCGAGCGCTATGTGGTTTTGGAAGGCTCCCGGGACCTTATCGGCGGCAACCTTCTGGCGGCCCGCATCCACAACCTTGAGGGCATCCGGGAGTGCCACATCTCGGATGTTAAAAGCAAGTTGCGCCAGGAATTTTGGGACTTTCTAACCAAGGGCGGCGTGGTGGAATTCCAAACAATTCCCGCCTCCTATGCCTTGAGCCTCCTGGAGGAAGCCTACCAAGCCAATCCCCGAGCAGCCGACGCCACCGACTATGTCGGCCATCGGGGACGCATTTTGAGCCGCTTGGCCCCCCCTGAAACTCCGGACCTGGACGTCCTCCTGGGAGAGATAACCCCGGCGGACCGCAGCCGCCTGTTGGACGAGTCCCGGAAGCTGGCCCAGGACCCTCTCTTTTATTTCTGGATTCCCGATGCCGAGGAAATCGCTCCCTGGTTTGACAAATTGAAAGAAATCCTGGAAAGCCGCCTGGTCCTTACGGACCAGCAGAAACAGGCCCGCATCGACGACCTGGCCAATGAGGCCGCCCAGGCCATGTTTCCCCCGGACACGCGCCAGTTGTGGCGTCGGCGCCTCCGGGACATGGCCTATTACCTGGCCCTTAAGGGCCGTCGGGAAGACGCCCGGGCAGCGGCTGCGGCCGCGGATGACCTGATTCAGAACCGCAGCCAGCTGCTGGGCGAAACCATTTTCCTCAAAACCCTGACCGTCATGGCCCTGCGTCTGTCGTGGGACTCGGAACAAGGCCCGCAGAAGGGCGAATCCCCCTTGAGCCTGCTGGCCCCGCCTACCCAACAAATCCTTATCGCCCGGAGGTGAAGATGCTACACACCCTGTCAGTGCGCACCAACACCCGCACCGAGTTCATCGACATCACCTCTTCCATACAGCAGGTGGTGCGCACCAGCGGCGTGGGGGAGGGCGTCTGCCATATTTACGTGCCCCACACCACCGCGGGGGTCACCATCAACGAAAGCGCCGATCCCAGCGTCAAAGCCGACATCCTCATGATGTTGAACAAGCTGATCGGCGATAAGGAATCCTACCGCCACCTGGAGGGCAACTCCCCGGCCCATATCAAGGCCTCCATCATCGGTTCCCAGGTGACGGTCATCATCAGCGGCGCCCGGCTGCTCCTGGGAACCTGGCAGGGCGTGTTCTTCGGCGAATTCGACGGCCCCCGCTCCCGGAAGGTTCATGTGAAAATCTGCGCCGATGGCTGACGTGATGTTGCAAACCCCCTATACCTGAACGAAATGCATGTAGCCGCAGGCTTTAGGCTGCGCTTATAACTGACCGTTTTCATACCATGTCGCAATCAAAATGGTCGCACAGGCTTTCCAGCCTGTGTCGGCGCAGGTTAAAGCCTGCGGCGACATTGTTATTACTCGGAGCGGAAAAGAAGTTCCATTACCCCCACCCCAGCCCTCCCTCCTCAAGGGGGAGGGGTTTAAAGGAAGGGACAACTTTCAGGCCCTGAGTAATAATCCGGACTTGTTATTTTATTTCCAAAGCTGTAGGCCGTTTATAAATGCCAGAAGAACGGGAATTCTTCTCTGAAGTTCGCATTCACGGTTACACCCTGGCCTCCCTGCGCCAGGCCCCGGCCTCCATCCGCGACCGCTATCTCCTCAAAGAATTCCTGGAATACGTCCAAATCAAAAAGGGACTCTTAAACCCCTACTACGCTCACTATCCCCTGGTGGAGCCCCGGGAGCTGATACCCTCCTTTGAAAAAAACTTCTCGGAATATAAGGACCTCCCCAGCTTCAGCCTGGTGGCCTTCAACCGCCCCCTGTCATATCAGGATGAAATCTTCCAATTCGACCTTCTCCATTACCCCGGTGAGACCCACATCTCCCGGCGGCGTCCCGACCGGACCAACCTGGACAAAGTCCTCCCCCACCTGGACCGGGACCTCAGGCCCATGTTCCGGCAAAGTTTCGCCTTTCGGGACCTCACGGACCTGGCCAATTATGAAGAACACCTGGATTTTATCCTGCACATGGACCGGGCTCACATCGTGGCCAAAGACAGCCAGGGATTATTCCGCCTCCTGGGTGTCTATGCCTCTTTTCCCTCGGACCTGGATACGGAGCTGAAAAATCTCGGCCACCGCCTGGGCAAGTTCAAGAAGCTGGACAGCGCCACTTATGAACGGGAGCGGGAGTTCGTCTACCAGTTCCTCATGGAGCTTTACGGCTTCCCCATCGCCGCGGAGCGCCGCACTTCCGCGGCCCTTTTCGCCCGCAAGCTGAGCCGCCTCAAGGAGCAGTACCTGATCAAGGTCCTGGGCTGCTCCGACCGCACCATCACCTCCCTTTCCGGCTTGGAGCAAAAAAAATACCCCCTGGTGGAAAAGACCGCGCTCATTGCCGTCCCCCCCTCCCTGGCGGAAGCCAACCCCCACCTCCGGGACCAGGGCTATTACGTGGACCCGAACCGCCGGGTGGTCATCTTTAAAGTCACTTACCTCCAGCATAAATATAACCGGTTCAACGTCCTGGAGGACCGGGCCTTGTCTGTGGTGAAACAAGAAATCCTCCATCCTTACCACGGCGGCCGGGATACCAGTCTCAATATCCTGAAAGACACCAAGCGGTTCCTCAAAGACCTCACGGATATCGTCCGGGGGGAATATCTGGGCAGTATCTCTTACAAGCGGGCCGACCTCATCACCTCCACCAAGACCCACGAGGACCGCCTGAAGTTTCTCTCGGCCTGGCTCGCCAAGAACCAGCGCCGGGTGGGAACCTTGAGCGCCGAAACCTTTGAGGGGGTCAAAAAGGTATTGAACAGCTACCTCCTCAACCGGGAATACAAAGAGGCTTTCGCCAAGCATGCGGAGTTGCACCGGGAGGTGGTGCAGAAGGTGGCTTATCTCACCCAGGCCCAGCAGCTTCAGACCCTGGAAAAGCTGGCCCAGGAAGACGAAGTCCGGGGCATCGGCGCCGCCCAGCGCTTGGGGCAGGCCCTGGCCTTCCTGGAGGAGAAGCAATCCGACCTGCCATATTTCTACCCTGATCTGCTCGACAAGTGCCTGAAACTGTATAATCAAATATTGGCCTCGCCTTCGTTGAAAAAACTGGCCGCCGGCGAAGTCTCCCCGGAGACTCCTTTCCAGCGTCGCCTCTATGAGATGGTGAACCGGGGGCGGGAACTGACGGCCCACCTGGAGGAGCAGCACCGCCGCATCCATACCGCGGCCGACCGGGGCGTACCTTTCCCCGTGCTGCCCTTAGGACGGCGTCCGGGGCCGCCTCGGCCATGAAATGAGGGAACCGGGAGATATTAAAGGGAGCACGTATTCCTCTTCGAAAAGTTCTTGCAGGGTGGGCGCGGCCCACCATAACTAGGCGCAACTTTTCATGATTCATGGGTGAGCCAACGGCTCATTAACGACCTGTTACCAAAATAGTCAATTAAACTGAAGAAAGGATGGGTATGAATAAAACCCTGGAACAACTCAAGGAGAGTTTCAAGGAAACCGCCTTATACGATGTGATCTACGATTTGCGTCAGAAATACCTGCAACAGGACCAAAGGAAGATGCAGCAGTGGATCAGTAAAGGACGGCCCTTCCCCACCCCCCACATCATTAAGCAGTTGACGGTGAAAAAATATGCCAGGGCCTTTTCTTTGAGCACCCTCATCGAGACCGGAACCCATAAGGGTTTCATGCTCTATGCCACTAAAAGGATTTTTAAGAACCTCATTTCCATAGAATTGGACGTCCCTCTCTATGAGCATGCCCGGAAAAGATTTGCCAACTACCCGCAAATCACCATCATTCAGGGAGACAGCGGGCAAAAGTTGCCCGAGGTCCTGGCCGCCCTCCGCGAGCCCTCCTTGTTCTGGCTGGACGCCCACTTCGCCAAAGGCATCGACTGCCCCGTGGCCCAGGAAATTGAGCATATCGTCCGCCATCCTTACGAGCACGTTATCCTCGTTGATGACGCGCATTTTTACACCGGCGAACCCGGCACTCCGTCCCTGGAGTCTTTGGAAAAGATGGTCAACGACTTGCGTCCGGGGTGGGTGTTCCAGGTCAGGGATTGCCTTATCCGCATCCACCGGCCGGCTTCCCCTCAAGAATTCGCCGTCCTGGAGGAACTACCATAAGGGAATGATTTCAGGGGAGCCTCTTTTCATACCAAGTTGCATTCAAAAAGGTATTATTAAGTTGTCATTATAAACGGAGCGAAGCGGAGTGAATCTAGATTCTTCGCTACGCTCATAATGACAATTTTACTCGTTTGACCGCAACTTGGTATCATACCAATTTGACGTCAAAGGTAGAGTTTTGAAAAATACTTAGATTATCAATTTAGCGGATTTGGAGGCCAGTTCCAACAATGTGACCAATCCAATACTCTATGTTTGACATCAAATTAGTATCAGGCCCACCTCTTCCGGTCCATAAACAATAGAGGCGACTGTGCCCCAGCCGAATACCGGAGACCGAAGACCGAAAACCGCCTCTGAAACCTGGTTCTATCAGGAACAAGGCCACGGCCCGCCCCTGCTCCTCCTCCACGGCCTGGGGGCCTCCGGCTTTTCCTGGCGGGATAATCTGGGGCCGCTCTCCCGGCATTTCCGGGTGGTCGCCCCGGATATCCCGCCCCACGGCCAGTCTCCCGCGCCCTTAGACGGCGACTACCGCCTGGAGGCCCTGGCCCAGGGCGTGGCGGACTTCATGGAGCGCCGGAGTCTGCGGGAGGCCGCGGTGGCCGGCAACTCCCTGGGGGGCGGCCTGGCCCTGCTCCTGGCCCGGGAGCGCCCGGACCTGGTGAAATCCCTGATCTTGCTGGCCCCGGCCGCGGCCCTGACCCGAATTCCCCTGATCTTTTACCCCTTGCGCCTGCCCGGCCGGTTAGGAAGGATGGCCGCGGTCCTCCTGGGGCCCTGGATGATCCCGTTGGCCATGCGCTATATGTACCAGCGGTGGGAGCGCATCACCCCGGCCGCCGTGGCGGGATATGCCCGCCCATACCTGGACCTCCGCCGCCGCCTGGCCTTGGGCCGCCTGTGCCAGTGCCTGGAGCTCCGGCCCCTGGATCAAGTGGAAGACCTTCTTCAGGGTATTCAGCAGCCCTGCCTCCTGATCTGGGGCGCAAAGGACCGCATTCTCCCCCCCTCCCAAGGGGAGTGGCTCAGGGCCCGCCTGCCCCAGGCAAAGTGGCGTCTTCTGTCCCAGGTGGGCCACGCCCCCCAGGAAGAAGCCCCGGACGCGGTCAACAAAATCATCATTGATTTTTTGCACCCTTTGTGAATAAATAAAATAAGGGGAACTTCCTCTGGGCGTTAATTTTCCTTTTCCAGGTCGCGTCCTGGGGGTCCTGCCCCACCCTTCACTTCACCCGAAGGGATTTCACGCCACGGGAGGGTGACGGGCCTTTCCAAAACCCGCCACAAAATCACCGCACATGAGAAAAAACATTATTCCGTTCGGCCGGGCCAAACGTTCCGTCAAGGAGGTATTGGAGCGCTTCTACCAGGATCTGGATGACATCGAGGAGATCGTCATCATCGCCAAGGACCGGGAGGGCGAGTGGATCTTTGCCAACTCGGAGCTGGAAAACGAACTGGAGTGGATTGGCAGCCTCTACAAATTCATCAACAAGGCCATCCTGGAAGACGGGGAGGATTTTTAGAGCGGCGCTAAATAGCGGTGGCCCAGAAAGGCGAAAGGCTCTTAAACAAAAACGAGGCGGGGCGAACGACCCCGCCTCAGGCTTTTTGATTTATCCCTTCGAAAAATTTTTCACCCTGATGGAATAATGTGGGACAGCCGCCCCCGGCTGTCCCGGCACAGGCTGGAAAGCCTGTGCCACCAATACTTTTCATGATTTTGATGGGCCAACGGCCCATGAAGAATTGGCATGAAACCTTATTTCAAGTTTTTTCCTCACCCCCCGTAAAGAAACCGGCGCATGCGAATGTTCATGAGGAATCCCACCCCCAGCATGGTGGTGATCAGAGAAGAGCCGCCATAGCTGAA
>VGSO01000125.1 GCA_016874945.1 Deltaproteobacteria bacterium | reverse complement strand
CGCCATATAAAGGGGCAAGTTTTTTTAGGATTTCATCCGCCGTTTTTGTCCAGATAAATGGTTTGGGGTTGTGGTTATGTTCTTCCAAGTAGGCGTCAATGGCATTAATTAAATCCAAAACAGCTCGAAAAATGCCGCGCTTGAGGCGTTTCTGAGTAAGTTCGGCGAAGGGAATCTGGGGATAAGCGCTTTTCCCCCGGTGGGCCCCAGGCCGTCCAAAGGCTTCTTCGTTGGCCCGCTCATCGGCCACATCCAGGGTGCTGCCGTCCAGACTTACCACCCGCCATCCCCGAAACCAGGCCCCTTGGGTAGTTTCTACGGCGATGGGGCGAACCACCTGGTCATGCAATTGCTTAAGGGGCTCGACTCCCAATCTTGTCCGGGCTTGCGAAATCCCGGATTTCCCCGTTATCTTGATGCGAGCGGTGGAGGGCTAAAGAGGGTTTTTACAAGTTGGGGGAGATAGGCGCGCCCAAAGTTGGCAAAAATCGGCGATTTTACTTCCAATATTCTCATCAAGCCCTCAATAGGGAGCTGCATAAATTCGGCTGTCGGATACTTTTTCGGACAATTCCGAACCATTTTGCAAAAGGCTCATATATAAACTAAAAAAATAAAATTAAATAGATTATGTTTATGCAAAAAAGGTAAGTTAGTGTTAAAACGCACCTTCATCCATCTCCCCGGCATCGGCGAGCGCACCGAGGCCCATTTCTGGCGCCTGGGCCTCCTTACCTGGGAGGATTTTCTGGCCTCGGACCGGATTCGAGGACTGGGGGAGGAGCGCCTGACGGTCCTCAAAGAGGCCCTGGAAGAATCCCTGGCCCAGGAGGACAACCCGGCATATTTTGCTACCCGGCTGCCCGCGGTGCAGCAGTGGCGTCTGTTTAACCGCTTCCGGCCCCGGGCCGCGTACCTGGACATTGAAACCACCGCCGCAGCCTGGCCCTCCCTTAACGTCACCGTGGTGGGCCTTTATGATGGGGTCCGGATGCGCCAGTTCGTCCAGGGGTATAACCTCCAGGAATTCCCCGCAGCCCTGCAAGACATTGACCTGGTAATCACTTTTAACGGCGCCCAATTCGACCTGCCGGTGCTGCGGGCTTATTTCCCCGGGCTAAGGTTCCCGCCGGTGCACGTGGACCTGCGCTTTGTCCTGGGCAGACTGGGTTATAAAGGCGGGTTCAAGCGCATCGAACCCCGCTTCGGCATCCGCCGGCCCCCGGAAGTGGAGGGCCTGGACGGCTACGCTGCGGTGCTTCTGTGGGAAAGGTACCTGCGAGGCGACCGCACCGCCTTGGAAACGCTCCTTATTTACAACCGGGAGGACGTGCTGAACCTGGAGGTGTTGATGGAGGGGGCCTTCCGGCTGCACTGGGAGAGGTGTTTCCCTGGATGATCAAGAGGTCTTTACGCCTTGACGAGAGATTTCCACCTCATGCAAGACGCCAAGACCCAAACGACCGCCTATGGCAGCGTTGCCTGAAAAATGGTAAAATAACATCGGAGTAATTTATGCTATTTTCCCGGATGCTCATTCCCACTCTGAAAGAAGATCCCTCGGAGGCCGAAGCCGACTCCCACAAGCTGCTGCTCCGGGCCGGCATGATGCGCAAGCTGACCGCAGGCATTTATAATTATCTCCCCGTGGGTCTCAGGGCGCTACGGAAGGTGGAGAACATCGTGCGGGAAGAGATGAACCGGGCCGGGGCCCAGGAAGTGCTCATGCCCGCGGTGCAGCCGGCGGAACTGTGGCAGGAGTCCGGCCGGTGGAACGTTTACGGCAAGGAACTTCTGCGCTTCAAGGACCGGCACGGGCGGGATTACTGTTTCGGCCCCACCCATGAGGAAGTCATCACCGACCTGGTGCGCCGGGAAGTCCAGTCCTACCGCCAGCTTCCCCTGAACCTCTACCAGATCCAGGTGAAGTTCCGGGATGAAATCCGGCCCCGCTTCGGGCTGATCCGGGGGCGGGAGTTCATCATGAAGGACGCCTACAGCTTCCATACCGATGAAGCCGAGGCCGAAGCCGGCTACCAGGCCATGTACGACGCCTATAACCGCATTTTTACCCGCTGCGGCTTGAAATTCAAGACCGTGGAGGCGGATACCGGCCCCATCGGCGGCAGCTATTCCCACGAATTCATGGTCCTGGCGGACACCGGCGAAGACCTGTTGGCCTCCTGCACCGCCTGCGATTACGCCGCCAACCTGGAGAAGGCGGAAGTCATTCTCCCGGCCAATAACCCGGCGGTCCCGGCGGCAACGGGGCCGGAGGCGGTGCACACTCCCAACGTCCGCACCGTGGAGGAAGTCGCGGCCTTCTTAAAGGTTACGCCCCAGGAGATCGTCAAAACCCTCATTTATGAGACCGACAAAGGCCCGGTGGCGGTGCTCATCCGGGGGGACCACGAAGTCAATGAAGTCAAGGTGCGCAACCTTCTGGGCGTCACCGACCTCATCCTGGCCGGCCCGGCCCGGGTGGAGGAGCTCACCGGGGCGGAAGTGGGCTTTGCCGGGGCGGTGGGCTTGAACATTCCCATTTACGCCGACCAGGCCGCGGCCGCCCTGGGCTCCATGGTCACCGGGGCCAACAGAACCGGTTACCACCTGGTGGGGGTGGCTCCCCAACGAGATTTTGCCATGGCCCAGGCCGCCGATCTCCGGACGGTGACCCAAAATGATCCCTGCCCCCGGTGCGGCGGGGCGCTGGATATTCTCCGGGGCATCGAGGTGGGCCACGTCTTCAAGCTGGGGCTCAAGTACTCCAAAGCCCTCAAGGCCGTGTACCTGGACGCGGACGGCGCGGAGCAGTTTATCTTCATGGGTTGCTACGGCATCGGGGTGAGCCGCATCGTGGCCGCGGCCATCGAGCAGGGCCACGACAAGGACGGCATCATCTGGCCCATGGCCCTGGCGCCCTTCCAGGCGGCGGTGATTCCCATTTCCGTCAACGAGGCGGCGGTTGTGGACGCGGCGCTCCGGGTCCATGAAGAGCTGGAGGCTCAAGGAGTGGAAGTCCTCCTGGACGACCGGGACGAGCGGCCGGGAGTGAAGTTCAAGGACTGCGATCTTTTGGGCATTCCGCTGCGGGTGGTGGTGGGTCCTAAAACCCTGGCCCAGGCCGCCGCGGAAGTGCGCCACCGCCGGAAAAAAGATACCGCCATCATTCCTTTGGATGATTTGATCCCCCATCTGAAGGAGCGCATCTCCCGGGAACTGCATGGTTAGAATCATCCGCCTCCAGGATATTGTAGAGGAGGTGCAGAAACACCATCCGGAGGCGGACACCTCTATCATTGAAAAAGCCTACGTTTTTGCCGCCCGAGCCCATGAAGGGCAGTTGCGGAAAGACGGCGGACCCTACCTTTCCCACCCCTTGGAAGTGGCCTACATCCTGGCCCGGATGGGCCTGGGGCCCAGGACCGTGACCTGCGGCCTGTTGCACGACACTGTGGAAGACACCTCCACCACCATTGATGAACTGGACGAGTTCTTCGGAGAAGAAATCACCGACATCGTCAACGGCATCACTAAGATCAGCCAGCTCACTTTCGGAGACAGGCGCACCCAGCAAGCGGAGTACATCCGCAAGATGATCCTGTCCATGTCCCACGACATCCGGGTGCTGCTGGTGAAGCTGGCCGACCGGATGCACAACATGCGCACCCTGGGGTTCATGCCGCCGGACAAGCAGCGGCGCATCGCCCAGGAGACCCTGGACATTTACGCCCCCCTGGCCGGTCGCCTGGGGATGTTCCGTTTAAAGGCCGAACTGGAGGACCTGGCCTTCTTTTATCTGGAGCCGGAAGCCTATCAACAGATTCAGGAAGGCCTGGCCCGGAAGAAGGGGGAACGGGAAAAATACATCCGGGAAATCTGCGACCTGCTGCGCCTTAAGCTCGAGGAGCACGGCCTGAAAGGGGAGGTGAGCGGCCGCCTCAAGCACTTCCACAGCATTTATCGCAAGCTCCAGGCCCAGCAGATCACCCTGGATGAACTCTACGACCTGCTGGCCTTCCGCATCATCGTCAACTCGGTGTCCGATTGCTACGAGGCCCTGGGAGTCATCCACGCCATCTTCCGGCCGGTGCCGGGCCGCCTCAAAGATTACATCGGCATGCCCAAGGCCAACATGTATCAATCCATTCACAGCACCGTCATCGGCCCTTACGGCGAGCGCATGGAAATCCAGATCCGCGGCCAGGAGATGCACCGGGTGGCGGAAGAGGGCATCGCCGCGCATTGGAGCTACAAGGAGCGCCGGGCTTACACCGCCAAGGACGCGGAGCGGTTCACCTGGCTCAAGCAAATGGTGGACCTTCAGAAAGAGCTAAAAACCCCCACCGAATTCCTGGAGGGGGTGCGGCTGGAGCTATACCCGGATGAGGTTTACGTCTTCACCCCCCAAGGTGAAGTCAAGGAATTGCCCCGGGGGGCCACCCCGGTGGATTTTGCCTATGCCATCCATACCGAGGTGGGAAACCGCTGCACCGGGGCCAAGGTCAACGGGCGCATGGCGCCGCTGCGCTCGGAGCTTCAAAACGGCGACACGGTGGAGATCATCACTTCGCCCCACCATCACCCCAGCCGGGATTGGCTCCAGTTTGTCAAGACCACCAAGGCCCGGCACAAAATCCGGCAGTGGCTCAAGGCCGCGGAACAGGAGCAGAGCATCGCCCTGGGTAAAGAGATGCTGGAGCGGGATCTCAGGAAAAATGGGGTCAGCCTGCAAAAGCTATTGAAGGAAGGGGATGAGATCAAAAGGGTGGCCCAGGAGCTTTCCTTTGTGCGGGTGGACGATCTGCTGGCGGCCGTGGGCCACGGCAAGGTATCACCGGGCCAGGTGTCTAACCGGATTCTCCGCACCCCGCCGCCGGCCGCGGGGGAGCCCCTCCTGGAGACCCCGGCGCGCAAGGACCGGGAAGAAGGGGCCCTGCGCATCAAGGACCTGGACGATCTCTTGGTGCGCCTGGCTAACTGTTGCCAGCCCATTCCCGGAGACTCCATTACCGGCTATATCACCCGGGGCAAAGGGGTAACCATTCACCGGACCGACTGCGCCTATTTAGCCCGCACGGAATCCTTCCGGCAGATCCCGGCGGAGTGGGACGGCTCCGGGGATAAAAAACGGGTTTATCCGGTGCGCATCCAGGTGGTGACAGTGGATAAGCCGGGCCTGCTGGCGGACATCACCAGCGCCTTGAAAATCGCCGAGGTCAACGTCACCAAGGCGTCGGTGGAAACCACCCCGGACCGCCGGGGCATAGCCGCGTTCACCATCCAGGTGGCCGACCAGCAGCACCTGGACCGGGTCTTTGCGGGACTGAAGAGGCTGAAAGAAGTTATCTCGGTAAGGCGGATGACAGGATGAAGGCAGGGATCAGGGGCCAGGGATCAGCAGTCGGTTATTCTTGACTTACGTAATTGTCCAGCTTGGCCATGGATTACATACATTACTGACCCGAAAACCGAAAACTGAAAACTGAAAACTGAAAACTGCCTTTAAGCCGGCTTGGCCACCAGGCCGGAGCGGAGGCAGCGGGTGCAGACCAGGATGTAGCGCACCGCGCCCTGCTGCACAGCCCGGGTCCGGCGCAGATTCGGCTTCCAACGGCGCTTGGTTTTATTGTTGGCATGGCTCACGTTATTCCCCACTTGGGGGCGTTTGCCGCAGACGTCACAAGCATAGGCCATGATGTTCTCCTCCCGTAAACATTATATATTTACCTTAATTTTCCGGAAAAACAAGGGAAAAAACCGGGGTTCCGGGTGGTTCGGCCATTTTTGCCTTATCGCCCTCCTTGGGCTGGGGGGGCTGGGAGGAGCGCCGGCCCTGGGGGCCGCCAATCTCAGTCCCCAGGAAGAGGCGGCCCTCTTTTCCCTGGCCGACCTGGGGCCGGTGGACCTGTCTCCCAAGACGGTCACCGTGGAAGTCTTTGTCTCGCCCAATTCGGAGCTGGACGCCTGCCGGCGCATGCTGCCCCTGGCCTGGGAACGGGTGCAGCAGTTCTATGCCCGCATGGGGGTCAACCTGGTATATGCCGAAGGCCGGCCCGAACCGGGGGCCCTGGCTCGCACCCAACGGCTGCGGGTGGAGTTGCTGCCCCACAAGGAATGGCTGAACCGCAGCTTCAAGGCCTTCAACGTGGAGCCGCCCTTCCGCCTGCGGTTCCTCCAGGTTTGCCGGGACAAGTGCGCCTTTGCCCACCTGCCCCTGTCCATCATTCATATCTCGTTCAAGCGGTTTGAAGAAACGGAATTAAAGGACTCGCCGGGGAAAACCGGGCAAAACCGGGACTGGCTGGCAAATTTGCTCGTTCATGAATTGGGGCACCTCATGGGCCTGTACCATACCGATGAATTCACCAACGATAAGATTCCCGAGGTGCTGCCGGACAAGACCCCCAACTTCATGAGCCAGCGCATCGCCTTCAAATCCCGCCTGGGCTTCGTGGAGCGGCAAAAGCTCATGGTCCACAGCTACCTGTCCCAGGGCAAGGTGTACCGCCAGTATGAGCAGGTGGACTTCGACCCCCTGCGTTACCTGGAGAAGGTGAGGGTGCACAACGGCTTCCGGGAGCGCGCCCCCCAGAAGACCAAAACCGCCCCCGACGCCAAAGGCCGGTCCCAGCCCCGGACCTTTGACGATGATGATGAGGATGATGAGGATTGAGACATCGCGATACATGGCAAAAAGACAAAGTAGTTTAATCACGATGGGATCGAGGGCTTACTATGCCAAGAACTTTAACCAAATACATTGATTTTCAGACGCTCGTTAACCGCGTTGATAGCGCAGCCATAGTTATTCAACTCATGATGGCTTGTAACGATCTAACGTTGGCTAATTGGGCCATTGGCGAATGGAGGAAAGAACAGCGAATAAACCATAAAGGTCGTCAGATCGGGGCAGGAATGTACTTCCTTAGAACACAGCTTTCACATCTTCATGAAGGCTTTCAGGTAATAGAGGAAATTAAAAGAAGCTCTTATCTCTTCGCAATTGTAAGGCGTTGCGACGCCCAAACCCAAGAGTCTTTTCAGAATCTTGAGCAATTTCTGCCCGGTGGCCCCAAGCGGGATGACTTTATGAAACTCGTTGGACAAATTCGTCATAATCTTACATTCCATTATAATCAAAGCAGCAAACTCATCGAACGGGCTCTATTAGATAGGGCAGAAAGGGAAGTAAGAAACTCCTCTATGACACGTGCCGATACCGCATACTTATGGCATTTTAAACTCGCCGACGAGATAATCGATAGCATTATAGTTCATCAGATTTGGAAAATTCCTAAAACTTCGGACATTCGTGTTGAAGTAGACAAGGTTGCCGATTATGTACATCAGATTTTCTTATGCTTCATGGATTTTTCCACAGAGTTTATTTGGAAATACTTTGGAGATTAATGTTTAAGAACTACTGCCTATAATATATTTGGCTACACTGTTTATAGATCACAATGTATGAAAAAAGATGTAGTTCTATTTAATGATAAATGATTGCAATGGGGACATAGCCTGCCTTTTTTACATGATAAGTGGATCAACTTCACATTTTTATACTGATATTATCGTAACGTAACTAAGTTATGTATAAATTAGTTTTAAGTATCATTGTTTTGGTTTTTTTGATATCCGAAATATGTTTTTCAATGGCGCCAGATCAGGTTTATGAGAAGGTAAAAGATTCGGTGGTAGTGATTAAGGCTTACAGCAATACAGGACAGTTAGTTGGCTTAGGAAGTGGTGTTATACTCCCATCAGGGTCAATTGTAACAAACTATCATGTGATAAAAATGGGGAGTCGTTACACTGTAGGCCAGAATAATAAAACTACGCAAGCCACCGTAAGAGCCGCAGATTCAAATAAACCTGGATTATGCGGCAAGAATTGGTGTAAATCAAGCTAACTATATGATATAAGGAGGATAAATAAGCATTTCGAGGACCTCCAAGATGCTCGGA
>VGSO01000124.1 GCA_016874945.1 Deltaproteobacteria bacterium | reverse complement strand
AACCCTTCTAAATCAAATAAAGGTGGATCAGGGGCTAGACATAAAAATGTTAATAATTCTTCCCCTAGCCCCTGATTTATTATTGGACGAAACCTAAAACCTGCCCCCTACATTCCCAGCAAGTCCCGGGTCTTGGCCACCGCTTCCCCGGACTTCTGCAACAGGCCCTCTTCCGTCTTGCTCAGCTTCACGGTGAGGATTTTCTCCACGCCGCCGGAGCCCAAAATCACCGGGACCCCGAAGAAGATGTCGTTGAGACCGTACTGCCCGGTGAGGTAGGCCGACACCGGCACCACCCGCTTCTGGTTTTTGAGGATGGCCTCCGCCATCTGCACCGCGCCGGCGGCCGGGGCATAGTAAGCGGAGCCGGTCTTCAGCAGGGCCACGATTTCCCCACCCCCCTTGGCGGTGCGCTGCACCAGGGCTTCGATCTTTTTCTTGGACATCAGTTCCGTCAGCGGCACGCCGGACACGGAGGTCATGCTCACCAGGGGCACCATCTCATCGCCGTGGCCGCCCAACACCATGGCCTGAATCTCCTCCACCGCCACCTTGAGTTCCATGGCGATGAAACAGCGGTACCGGGCGGTGTCCAGGATGCCGGCCATGCCCATGACCCGCTTCTTGGGGAAGCCGCTCACCTTGTACGCCACGTAGCACATGGCGTCCAGGGGGTTGCTGACGACAATGAGAAAGGCGTTGGGCGAGCGGGACACCACTTCCTTGGTCACCGTGGCCACGATGTTCTTGTTGGTGTTGATCAAATCCTCCCGGCTCATCCCGGGCTTGCGGGGGATGCCGGCGGTGATGATCACCACCTGGGACCCCTTGGTGGCGTCATAATCGTTGGCCCCCACCACGTCCACGTTGAACCCGAAAATGGGCCGGGCCTGCATCAAATCCAGAGCCTTACCCTGGGGCATGCCTTCCACAATGTCCACTAACACTACATCGGCCAACGCCCGGGCTGCAATCCAATGGGCCGCGGTGGCTCCCACATTGCCCGCCCCCACTACCGTAATCTTAGGCCGCACCATGTTTTCCTCCTTGTCTGTATATAGTAAGCAGTGAGCAGTGAGCAGTTACTGGGTCAGCAGCAGCGGTTCAGCAATTTAGGCATTAGTTTTTGGCTGTCAGGGCAAATGGCATTATTTAATTGCTAACCCGCTAACCCGCTAACCCGCTCACTGCTTACTGACCTGAAAAGTTCCTGACGGCACAGGCTGGAAAGCCTGTGCTACTGAATCTGAGTTTCTGGTTTTTTCAACAAGAATTCGTTGTTAACCTACTGATTTAGGAAAGGAAATGGTGGGCAGTGCCCACCCTGCATTTTTCCTTTGCGCCCTTTGCGCCTTGGCGAGAAATAATATCATTTGGTTGCGGCAAAAGGCCGCGATGTGCCACCAATAACTTTTCATGATTTACGGGTGAGCCAACGACACATGAGCAACTGCTTACTGCTCACTGCTCACAGCTCACTGCACCAGCGCCGCCACTTTATGGGCGGCGTCCCGCATATCCTTGGCCACGGTGAAGGTGAGGCCGGATTCGGCCAGGAGCTTGCGGCCTTCCTCCACGTTGGTGCCTTCCAGGCGGATGATGATGGGCACCTGGACTTTAACTTCCTTGACCGCGGCGATGACGCCCTCGGCCAGGCGGTCGCAGCGCAGGATGCCCCCGAAGATATTGATGAGCACGCCCTTGACCCGGGGGTCGGAGAGGATGATACGGAAGCCGTTGGCCACCATATCGGCGCTGGCCCCGCCTCCCACGTCCAGGAAGTTGGCCGGCTCGGCCCCCGCGGCTTTAATGAGGTCCATGGTGGCCATGGCCAATCCCGCGCCGTTCACCATGGCCCCGATGTTGCCGCTCAAGCGGATGTAGTTGAGGTGGTGTTTCCGGGCCTCGTGCTCCAGGGGGTCCATCTCGTCCGGGTCTTCCAGGGCAGCCAGGTCGTGGTGGCGAAAGAGGGCGTTGTCGTCCAGATTGATCTTGGCGTCCAGGGCCAGCATTTCTCCCTTTTTGGTGACCACCAGGGGGTTGATCTCCGCCAGGGAACAGTCCAGGGCGGTGAACATGCGGTAGAGATTTTCGATGAAGCTCACCGCGGGCCGCAGCAGCGCGGGTTCCAGGCCCACCCCGAAGGCCAGGTTCCGGGTCTGGTAGGGCATAAGCCCGGTGGCCGGGTCAATCGCCTCCTTGATGATGAGTTCGGGGGTGCGGGCCGCCACCTCTTCGATGTCCATGCCTCCCGCGGCGCTCATCATGATCACCGGCCGGGCCAGGCTGCGGTCCAGGATGATGCCCAGGTAAAGTTCCCGGTCAATGTCCTGGGCCTGTTCCACCAGAACGGTGTTGACCACCCGGCCTTCAGGGCCGGTCTGGGGAGTGATGAGGGTCATGCCCAGGATCTGGCCGGCCACCTTCTCCACTTCTTCCGAGGTGGCCGCGGTCTTGATGCCGCCGCCTTTGCCCCGGCCCCCGGCGTGAATCTGGGCCTTGACCACAAAGGGGCCTTGCTCCAACTCTTCGGCCACGGTGCGGGCTTCGGAGGGGGTAACCGCCACGTCCCCGGCCGGCGTCGGCACCTTGAATTTTTTGAGCAGGTCTTTGCCTTGGTATTCGTGAATCTTCATGGCTAGCCTTTTTCGTAGGGGCGCAATTTATTGCGCCCTTTAAGGCGGGCGTGATAAATCACGCCCCTACAAATCGTTTCCTTTTGGCCGCCCTGACCAAAACGGGATTAAAAATCAAGGCCGCCGGACTTGGTTATTGAAGGAATAACCATTAGAATGGGCCGAATTCCAGGATGCATGGTCAGGCTGGGCCAAGGGGGTTCGATGATCAAATGACGACCCGGATATTCCGGCGCGCTAATAGGTAAAGGCCCGCATCCTGGTGGGAGCTTCCAGGAAGCTGTCCACTTCGGCTTGGAGCTTCTGGCGCTCCGGGTTGTTGAACCAGGCTTGCCAGTGCTCCAGGGATTCCCAGGAGCTGATAACCAGGTAATAGTTGGGGTCGTCCACCGCGTGCAGGGTTTCTCCCCCGATGTATCCGGGCTGCTTCATCGCCATGACCCGCAGCTGACGCAGGAATTGGACGATTTTGCCCACTTGTTTGCCTTTGATGGATCTCTCGAGTAATATTTTGACCATAATTTACCTTACATGCCGCACCCTGGAAGAAGCCGGCAGTCCCGGCCTCTTCCAGGTAAAAAATTCACCTAAAATGGTGCAATGAAACGCAGGGCCCTTGCCGGGGGCGGCGGCGCTACTTGCCGATCACCAGGATGACCGCGTCCTTGGCCACGGACGCGCCGGGTTCGAAGAAGATGGCCTTAATCGTGCCCGAAGCCGGGGCCGGCAGGCTGTTCTGCATTTTCATGGCTTCCAGGACGCACACCAGGTCTCCGGTCTTAACCTGGTCCCCCACTTCCACCGTGTAAGAGATGATCATCCCCGGCATGGGGGCGCGCAGCGGCACTTCCCCGGCGGCCAGGGCCTCCACGGGGGCCGCGGCGGGGGCCGGCCTGGGGGCCGCGGCCGGCGCGGCCGCAGGAGCCGGAGCCGCCGCGGCCGGGGCCATCGGGGGCGCGGCCACGGCCGCGGGGGCGATGCCGGTGATCACCGGCGCCCCGGAGGTGCACTCCACTTCCACTTCATAGTATTGGCCGTCCACGAAGACGTTGAAAGTCCTGAGGCTGGGACCTTTTCCCGGCGCGGGCTTCTCCAGGCTGTCGATGTATTCCTTGATCTTACCGAACAGCTTTTTCTGCTTGATGGTGGTGTAAACGGTGTCTTCCAGCTTCACCTGCTCCAGGGTCTTGGGCTTGACCTCTTCGGGCACCGGCTCCAGGCCGTACTTCCACTTGAGGAAACGGGCGCCGGTGGTGGGATAGAGCGCATAGATGAGGACGTCGCCGTCGTTTTTCGCCAACCCCTTGGTCTCGGCCACCGCCTTGTCCCACTCGGGCTCCAGGATCTCCCCAGGCCGCTTGGTGGTGGGCTTTTCGCCCCGCTCGTAGCCCTTGAGGATGATCTTCTGGACCTTGGGGTCCATGGGCGCCGGGGTCTTGCCGTAGAGGCCGTAAGCCACGCCTTTCACTTCCGCGGGGATCATCTTGTAACGCCCGAACAAAACATTCATCACCGCCTGGATGCCCACGATTTGGCTGGTGGGGGTGACCAGGGGCGGGTAGCCCAGCTCTGCCCGGGTCTGGGGGAGATCATCCATCACTTCCCGGATGCGGTCCAGGGCGTTGGCCTCCTTGAGCTGGCCCACCAGGTTGGAGTACATGCCCCCGGGAATCTGGTGCAGCAGCACCCCGGTGTCGATCTGGGCCATCTTGGAGGTGTCCAGGAGGTCCCGGTATTTCACCGCGATCTTTTCCAGATCCTGGCCGATTTCGATGAGCTTGGCCAGGTCCATGTCGGTTTCCCGGTCCGTCTGCTCCACCGCCACCAGCAGGGGTTCGATGGCCGGCTGGGCGGTGCGCAGGGCAAAGGGCGACAGGCAGGTGTCCAGGACGTCCACCCCGGCCTCGATGGCCTTTAAGTAGCTCATGGAGCCCGAGCCGCTGGTGTAGTGGGTGTGGAACTCCACCGGGATCCTGATGGTCTCCTTCAGGGCCTTGATGATGGCGTAGGCGTCGTTGGGGGAGCACATGCCGGCCATGTCCTTGAGGACGAAGCTGTCCGCGCCCATGTCCACCGACCGCTTGGCGAAATCGACGTAGTAGTCGAGATTAAAGATGGGTCCGCCCATGCGCCGCTGGGTCAGGGAATAGCACACCGCGGCCTGGAAGTGGGCCATGAGGCCCTCCTTCTTGGCGTCCATGAGGGCCTTCACCGAGACTTCCCAGTTGCGCATGTCGTTGAGCGCGTCGAAGACCCGGAAGATATCGACGCCGGCCTCCGCGGTGTAGCGCACGAAGCGGTAGGTCACGTCGTCGGCGTAGTTGCGGTACCCTACCAGGTTCTGGCCCCGGAGCAGCATCATGGTGGGGGTCTTCTTGAGAATGCCTTTGATGGTGCGGATGCGGTCCCAGGGGTCGTCTCCCAGGAAGCGGTGGGTGGTGTCGAAGGTGGCGCCGCCCCACACTTCCAGGGCCCAGTAGCCCATCTGGTCCATGCGCTCCATGAAGGGGATGATGTCCTCGGAGCGCATCCGGGTGGCCAGGAGCGACTGGTGACCATCCCGAAAAGTGGTGTCGGTGAATTTAATGGGGTTCTTACCGGCCATATAAATGACTCCTTTTCAGCAGTTAGCCGTTAGCAGTTAGCCGTTAGCTTAAAGCTGGCGAGCTGACGGCTTACTGCCTTTTTAACAATGTTTTTCTCAGTTAGCCTTCAGCTTTCAGCCATTAGCATAGGGCAGCCAAATTCATGCTAACGGCTAACTGCCAACAGCTAACTGCAATTCTCACCTCAAACTGCGGCGCTGCATGAGCGTGCGGAACTGCATGGCCGCCTGGCGTCCGGCCAGCCCCCAGAGGTTGGGGGGCGGACCCGGGGCCGCGGCCGGGGCCATGCTTACGGCCGCGGCCTGCATGGCCAGCTCTTCTTCCAGCAAAAACTCTTGGATTGCCGCACTGATGGCCGCCAGCACCTGGGGTTTGATGGGCATCTATACCTCCATCTTTCAGAGGAATGGTGGGCCGCGCCCACCCTACTTTATCCAGCGGTTTAGGGGGTTGGCAGTTTTTCTAACCCGCCAACCCGCTTATTATACCGGAATATTCCCGTGCTTCTTGGGCGGCAGGTTTTCCCGCTTGGTGCTCAGAGCCTCCAGGGCCTCGATGATCCGGGGCCGGGTCTCCCGGGGCGCGATGATCTGGTCCACAAAACCCCGGGACGCCGCGATGTAAGGGTTGTAGAGCAGATTCTCGTAATGATCGATGATTTCCTGGCGTTTGGCCGCGGGATCTTCCGCCGCCTGGATCTCCTTGCGGAAGATGACGTTGGCCGCGCCCGAGGCCCCCATGACCGCGATCTCCGCAGTGGGCCAGGCCAAGACCATGTCCGCGCCCAGGTCCCGGGAGCACATGGCCAGGTAGGAGCCGCCGTAGTCTTTCCGGGTGATCAAAGTGATTTTGGGCACCGTGGCCTCGGAGTAGCACCACAGGAGCTTGGCGCCGTGGCGGATGATGCCCCGGTGTTCCTGTTCGCTCCCCGGGAGATAACCGGGCACGTCGGCGATGGTGAGGAGCGGGATATTGAAGGCGTCGCAAAAACGGATGAACCGAGTGGCCTTGTCCGCCGCGTCCACGTCCAGGCAGCCGGCCAGGACCTGGGGCTGATTGGCGATGATGCCCACGGAGCGGCCATTCATCCGGGCAAAGCCCACGATCATGTTCTGGGCGTAATAATAGTGCGGCTCGAAGATCTCCCCGTTATCCACGATGGCCCGGATAACATCGTGCATGTCATAGGAGGCCCGGGCCGAATCCGGGACAATGGAGTCCAGGCCCGCGTCCTCCCGGCCGGCGGGGTCGGCGCAGGGGACGATAGGCGGGTCTTCCATGTTATTGCTGGGGAGGTAGCCCAGGAGCGTTTTAATCTGGTCAAGGCAGTCCTGGTCGGACTCACAGGCGAAGTGGGCTACTCCGCTCCTGACGTTGTGGGCCATGGCGCCGCCCAGGTCTTCAAAGGAGATTTCCTCGCCGGTGACGCTCTTGATGACGTCGGGTCCGGTGATGAACATGTAGGAGGTGTTCTTCACCATGAAGATGAAATCGGTCATGGCCGGGGAATAGACCGCGCCGCCCGCCGTAGGACCCATAATGGCGGAAATCTGGGGAATCACCCCCGAAGAAATGGCGTTGCGGTAAAAGATCTGGCCATAGGCGGAAAGGGAATCCACCCCTTCCTGGATGCGGGCGCCGCCGGAGTCGTTGAAGCCCACGAAGGGCGCTCCGGCTTTCAGGGCCAGATCCATGACTTTGCAGATCTTTTTGGAGTGCATCTCCCCCAGGGACCCGGCCCGGGAGGTGAAGTCCTGGGCAAAGGCGAAGACCACCCGGCCGTTCACCCGGCCGAACCCGGTGACCACGCCGTCCGCAGGGATCTCCACCTTCTCCATGCCGAAGTTGACGCAGCGGTGTTTGACAAAAATGTCCGTTTCCCGAAAGGTCCCGGGGTCAAAAAAGAGGTCCAGGCGCTCCCGGGCGGTGAGCTTGCCGGTGGAGTGCTGCTTTTCCACCGCCTTGGCCCCGCCCATGGCCTTGATCTGGGCCTCCTTCTCCCTTAGTTCCTTGATCCTTTCAGCCACACTCTTCATAGGCGACTCCTTTTCGCGTCAATATCGCCTGACCAGGAAGGCAAAAATCTGAGGCCTCCCTATCATATGTACTTGGCAAATGAAAAACAGGGGTAAGATTGTAGAAGATTAGCAGGAGTACCGAGAAGTGAAAATCAGCCAATTTCTGATTTTTTTGTCATAAATTTTCTTACAGACTGGGGCGCGGGTTTCAGGGGCCAGGGGTCAGGGGTCAGGGGTCAGGTTTCAGGTTTCAGGGGCCAGGGGTCAGGGGTCAGGGATTGGGGAATAGGGGAATAGGGGGTCAAGGATTAAAGATAAGCATCTTCATGTAATGAGCTGAATGCTGATGGCTAAGAGCTGACAGCTAAACCTGATAACCCAGCCGGCGCACCGCCCGGGGGTCCTTGCGCCAGTTTTGGGGGCAGTGAGCAGTGAGCAGTGAGCAGTGGCCAATTGTCAGGGATTAGGAGTATTATAACCCGACCGCTTACGGCGACAAGCGCAATGCCTCATGGACAAATTATGATTGACGGAGGGAACCGGCGACCTATAATGGCTACTATGATTGTTCTTTGCAGGTTCGTTTCAAAATCTCGTTTGGGAAGACAAGGTCTTCTGAGCCAAGGAGCGATTAAGTATTTGCTAATACCGTTGTGCCGCCGCACCTAATTTTCAGAGGAGACAAAACATGCGCGCCACCGGAGTAAATCGGCTA
>VGSO01000123.1 GCA_016874945.1 Deltaproteobacteria bacterium | reverse complement strand
GAAAAAACCAGAAACTCGGATTCAGTAGCACAGGCTTTCCAGCCTGTGCCGGCGCAGGCTGAAGCCTGCGGCTACATAATTTTGCAAGAGGCACCACAGATTACGCAGATTTCACAGCTCACCGGTTCATGGACGCCAGGAAATCGGGGTTGTTCTTGGTGCCCTTGAGTTTTTCCAGCAGGAATTCCATGCTGTCCACCGGGCTTAACGGGGACAAGAGTTTCCGAAGGATCCAGATGCGGTTCAGGTCTTCTTGGGGGAGCAGCAGTTCTTCTTTCCGGGTGCCTGAGGCGTTGATGTTGATGGACGGGAAGATGCGTTTTTCCGTGAGCTTCCGGTCCAGGTGGATCTCCATGTTGCCGGTGCCCTTGAATTCTTCGAAAATGACTTCATCCATGCGGCTGCCGGTGTCGATGAGCGCGGTGGCGATGATGGTGAGGCTGCCGCCTTCTTCGATGTTCCGGGCCGCGCCGAAGAAGCGCTTGGGCCTTTGCAGGGCGTTGGCGTCCAGGCCGCCGGAAAGGATCTTGCCGCTGGCGGGGATGACGGTGTTGTAGGCCCGGGCCAGCCGGGTGATGGAATCCAGGAGAATCACCACGTCCCGTTTATGTTCTACCAGGCGCTTGGCCTTTTCCAGGACCATTTCCGCCACCTGGATATGCCGCTGGGCCGGTTCGTCAAAAGTGGAGCTCACCACTTCCGCCTTCACCGAGCGCTCCATGTCGGTGACTTCTTCCGGGCGCTCGTCAATGAGGAGCACGATAAGGACGACATCCGGGTGGTTCCGGGCGATGGAGTTGGCAATGTTCTGGAGCAGCATGGTCTTGCCGGTTCTGGGCGCGGCCACGATGAGACCCCGCTGACCCATGCCGATGGGGGTCATGAGGTCCATGACCCGGGCGGAATAATTGTCCGGATCCGTTTCCAGCTTGAGGCGCTCGTCAGGATACAGGGGCGTCAGGTTGTCGAAGAGTATCTTGTCCCGGGCCACGGAGGGGTCTTCGAAGTTGACCGTCTCCACCTTCAGAAGGGCGAAGTAACGCTCTCCCTCTTTGGGCGGCCGCACCTGGCCGGCGATGGTGTCCCCGGTGCGCAGGTTGAAGCGCCGGATCTGGGACGGGGAGACATAGATGTCGTCCGGCCCCGGCAGGTAGTTGTAATCCGGCGCCCGCAAGAACCCGAAGCCGTCGGGGAGAATTTCCAGGACCCCGCCTCCGGAAATCATGCCATTTTTCTCCACCTGGGCCTGGAGAATGGCGAAGATGAGTTCCTGCTTCCGCATGCCGGCAGCCCCTTCCACGCTCAGATCTCGGGCCAGGGCGGCCAGTTCGTTGATTTTTTTGTGTTTTAAATCCGACAGATTCATTATTGCCTCTTTATTAGTTATACTACGAAGTTCCATACTTTAAGCCCTATGTAAGCCGCGGCCATCCAAAGAAAGGATTAGGCGCGGCCAAAAGTTGATGAATTTAGAATTTCGCGTGGTTAAATTTCAGTATTGAGTCCCACTAGCCTTAACTGGGAAGTGGTGCAGAAATACGGGAAATGACAGGCGCCTGCTTTCACTCAGGGGAATACCAGAGTTAAGTTAATCTCAAAAGTAAAAAAAGTAACGGGTCCTAACCTGGGATTTGCTAAGGGAGGCTACTGAACGGTAACCTTTTTAGCATTTCCTGTCAAGATGATTTTTTGCAGTTGGCGCCAGATATTTTCCACCTGGCGGCGGGTGTCCTCCAGGGAACCCCGGTTGTCCACCACGAAGTCGGCCCGGGCCACTTTTTCCGACACGGGCATCTGGGCCGCCAGAATGCCGGAGATCTCCGCCGGTTCCCGATGGTCCCGGTCCGCCAGGCGCTGCACCTGGTCCTCCGACTCGGCGTACACTACAATGATCCGGTCATAGCCGTCCTGGATGCCGCACTCGAAGAGAACGGCGCACTCCACCATGGCCAGCGGTTCCCCCTGCCGCTCCAGTTCCTCCAGGCGGGCCTGAATCCCCCGGATCATCCAGGGATGGACGATTTTTTCCAGGGCGCACCGGGCCTCCGGGTCGGCAAAAACCAGGCTGGCCATGCGGGCCCGGTTGAGTTCGCCGTCTTCTTTGAAAAATTCCGGCCCGTACGCCCGGCGCAGTTCCGCATAGGCGGGCTGGCCTTTGGCCACCACCTCCCGGGCTATTCTATCGGCGTCGATGACCGGCGCCCCCAGTTCCTGGAACATCTTGAGCACCGTGGTTTTGCCGGTGCCGGCGCCGCCGGTTAAGGCTACTTTGAGCATATCTGGTGGAGGTTGTAAGGTGGGTATGGCCCACCTTATCAGTTCAATTTTTATGGCGGGCGGCGCCCACCTGATATTTGCTGCATTTGTTGAATTCAGCCACGCCGGAAGTATTCATCCTGTATGCTTCAATTAAGAGCCGGGAACTTTCGGGAAGTGTCTGCGGATAAAAGGCCAGTAGCCTTCAGGTTTAGAAGTTGCATTGAGTGTTTCAAGAATTCCCCGTGCCAGGCCGTCGTCATCTGAAGTCCCATTTACGGTGATTTGGGCCACCCATCCTGGGGAAATCTCCCAAAGAACCTTGTCGGTCCTGAGTTCAACGGGTCGTCCGTCCTTTCCCACAGAATGCCAGGAGGCAGACCACTTCATGGTTCCAGACCGGGGAGACGAAAATGACACCAGCTTTTTGCTGGCCGGTGATTTTCCGATTTTCTGCTGATAATTTTTAGTGATTAAGTTAGAAGTACGCGTTAAAAGGTCATTTCCCTCGTAACCTTCTAGTTCTTTCGTTGAATAGAGCATCACGCCGACAAAAGCGCGGCCGTCCTCTGACACCAGTAATGCCGATTCCTGCGACGGTTTCCATTTACCAGGAATCTTATACGTGTAACTAAGTCGTTTTGCATTGTTATTAAAATAATAAGATTCTTTCTTCTCCGGAATACTGATGAATACCTCCGTGCGGTCAGGACTTATCGCATATTCCACCGGCGCCTCAGCTTGCGCCACTACCGCTTGGACATAGCTGATAACCAGGAATGCGATTAAGGAAGTCAAAGTCCAAGGCATTATTGGCCCCCCTGTTATTGGCTAGTTTTCTTTATTCTGATACCAGATTGCTGTCAAAGGTAGCACAGGCTTTCCAGCCTGTGCCCGCGCAGGCTAAAGCCTGCGGCTACAGAAAAATGCCCTTTGAGCGCAACTCAGTATGAGACTGTTGCAAAAGTTCGCCAAGTGGGAATAGGAGATTATTATTCGTCATTCTGAGCCACCGTAGGTGGCAAGAATCTATACCCTTGCTTCGCTCAGGGTGACAATTTGGGGTTATTCCGGCAATTGCAACAGTCTCAATCTATTTAATGCTCCGAGTAATATCAGCCTCTTTTAGGCTTGTCAATTGCTAAGATGCTTAGAGGACGCAAAATAAGGGACCCCGGCGGCCATAGCTATAGGGCCGCACCCGATCCCCTCCCGAACTCGGAAGTTAAGCTGGTAGCTCAGGCTTTCCAGCCTGTGGGCCGATGGTACTATGCGGGATCACCGGCTGGAAAGCCTGGGCCACCGGGAGAGCAGGACGCCGCCGGAGTTAATTGTATAGCAAAGCCCGCTCCTTGACAGAGGCGGGCTTTTTTCTTTGGCATCAATTTTGAGAATTTGGTAACCTGTGAACATGAGAAAAAAATAGGTGAGGGAGTTATGGCCACTATTAAAGTGAGCGAAGCCCGGGATAAGCTGGGCTGGCTGGTAGATGAACGGCGGCGTCGCATGAGTCCATTCTGATTACCGGGAAACGGGCCAATGCAGTCTTGATTTCCGAAGAAGACTGGCGGGCCCTCCAGGAGACCCTGTATTTGCTCTCCATTCCCGGCATGAGGGAGTCCATCCGGGAAGGTTTGCAGACGCCGGTGGAGGAATGCGCCAGGGAGCTTGATTGGTGACATGGAAAATTTTCTTTACCAAACAGGCTCAGAAAGATGCCCAGAAACTAGCCGCCGCCGGTTTCACAGGTAAAGCTGTTGAGTTGCTGGAAATAATCAGGGAAAATCCTTTCCGCACTCCCCCTCGGTTTGAAAAAACTGATAGGCGATCTTGCCGGCGCCTATTCCCGCCACATCAATATCCAGCACCGCCTGGTCCATGAGGTCATTGAAAAAGATAAAATCATAAAGATCATTCGTATGTGGACCCATTATGAGTATTAAAGTTACAAAGGAGTGTTTCCAATGAAACTCCAATGGGGTGCGATCATGCTCATTGCGGGAATCTTTTTTTCATCCTCCGGGGTTCAGGCCCTGGAAGTGGTGAAACTGCCGGCCCCGGTTTACAAGGGCGCCATGTCGGTGGAAGAGGCCCTGAAACAGCGGCGCACGGTGCGGCGCTTCGCGTCCCGGGGGCTGGACTTAAAGCAGGTGGGGCAGATCCTCTGGGCCGCGGACGGCGTCAGCGACCCCCGGGGCTACCGCACCGCGGCCTCCGCGGGGGCCACCTTTCCCCTGGAAATCTACCTGGTGGCGGGGGAGCGGGGCGTGTCAGGCCTCGCCGCCGGGATCTACCGCTACCGCCCTGAAGACCACTCCCTGGAACTGACGAGTAAAGGCGAGGCGCGCCCGGCCGTGGCCCGGGCCTCCCTCCACCAGACCTGGATGGCCGAAGCCCCGGTCATGGTGGTCATTGCCGCGGAATTCCGACGGTGCACCGCCCGTTACGGGCCGCGGGGCGTCATGTACACCCACATGGAGGCCGGTCACGTGGGGACCAACGTCTTCTTGCAGGCCGAGGCCCTGGGGCTGGGGGCCGGCATCGTGGGAGCCTTTGAAGACAAGGGCCTGACCCAGGTCCTGAAACTCCCCGGCCACCACGAGCCGCTCCTGGTGATGCCCGTGGGATACAAGTATTAGTGAGCAGTGAGCAGTAGCGTAGGGTGCGTTCCACGCACCAGCATTTGGCTGAAAGCTAAAGGCTGAAAGCTTAACGCCACATACAAAAATTTAGTTATTTTCAAACCTTTCGATATTATAATAGGCGCAAGGTTCAAGTCCCTGGAGGTAGTGTGGAGGATTGGAAAAACCAACTTTTCTTTGGGGATAACCTGGAAGTCCTGCGCCGGCATATCCCAGTGGAAAGCGTTGACCTGATCTACCTGGACCCGCCCTTCAACTCCAACGCCACCTACAACATGCTGTTCAAAGAGCCGTCCGGGGAGCAGTCCGCGGCGCAAATCGCCGCCTTCGACGATACCTGGAAATGGGGGCCGCAAGCCGAAGAGGCCTTTGATGAAGCGGTCATGTTTGGGCCGCCGCCCCTGGCCGAATTGCTCAAAGCCCTGCGCCAGGTCCTGGGCCGCACCAACATGCTGGCCTACCTCAGCATGATGGCGGTGCGGCTGGTGGAGCTGCACCGGGTGCTGAAACCCACCGGCAGCCTGTTTCTCCACTGCGACCCCACCGCCAGCCACTACATCAAGCTCATCCTGGACAACATCTTCAGCCCCAAGAACTTCCGCAACGAAATCATCTGGGAGCGCTCCCAGCCCAAGGGCCACGCCAAGCTCCGCTTCTCCCGCTGCCACGACACCATCTTTTTCTACAGCAAGTCGGAAAAGTCGGTGTTTAATCCCATCTATAAAGAACATGACCCGGCTTACCTGGAAAGGTTTTACCGCCACGTGGAGCCGGAAACCGGGAGACGATATCGGTTAGGCGATTTGACTAATCCTCATAGAGAAAGGCCTAACCTCACTTACGAGTTTCCCCCGAGCAGCGGCACGGTGCGGGTGTGGCGCTGGACCCAAGAGCGCATGATGGAAGCCTGGAAGGAAGGCCGGGTGGTGATTCCGGAGAAAGGCGAGGTGGCCCAATATAAACGTTACCTGGATGAAATGGCCGGCACGCCCATCAAGGACATCTGGTACGACATCGAGCACCTGCACGGCTCCAGCCGGGAGTACCTGGGCTACCAGACCCAGAAGCCGGAAGCTTTGCTGGAGCGCATCGTCCGGGCCGGCAGCCACGAAGGGGAGGTGGTCCTGGACCCCTTCTGCGGCTGCGGCACCGCGGTGGCGGTGGCCGAACGTCTCAAACGCCACTGGATCGGCATTGACGTTACCTATCTGGCTATTGACTTGATCAGGAAGAGATTGAAGGATTCTTTCGGGAACGAACTGGCCGATTATGAAGAAATCGGCATCCCCCGGGACGTGACCAGCGCCGAGCGCCTGTTCAATATCGACTCCTTCCAATTTGAGTGTTGGGCTCTGGCTATGATAGGGGCCCGCAGCGCTCGGGAAAAGAGAGGAGCGGACCGGGGCATCGACGGGGTCATGAACCTGCGGGACGAATATAGCGGCGATTACAAAAAAATTATTTTCCAGGTGAAAGGGGGTAAGGTCGGGGTCTCCCAGGTTCGCGATTTGAAGGGGGTGCTGGAGCGGGAGAAGGTGGAGATCGGCGTTTTTCTGACCATGCACAAACCTACCCGGCAAATGCAGAAAGAGGCCGATGAGGCGGAACCTTTCATTGATCCGCAATTTCCGAACCTTCGTTTTCCCCGCCTGCAACTTATTACGATTGAAGACATTTTTGCCGGCAAGAAGATCAATTTCCCCAACTGGTGGTCCCAGGAGACCTTTAAGAAAGCCCTCCGGCGGCGAAAGACCAACCCGGAGGAAAATCAAAATAATCTGCTGAAAGAATTGCAGGAGCCGTTTGACAGGGATTAGGGGATAGGGTCAGGTTCAGGGGTTTGAGCGGGGCACGCATGGGTAGTCATCCAAAGCTAATTCGGGAAGCTCGCAACCTGGCGGCGGCCAAGGGGCACAAGATAGGAGAATTTCGATTGGGTCGGATTGAGACGGGAAGTCCGGCTGTTGCCTCCCGGGGATACATGAGCGCCATTTGTGAGTATTGCGGCTATAACGTCGCTGTTGACAGCGAGCCACCGCCCGGTGTCTCGGCAATTTGGGGTGATGCTCTGGAATGGGATTGACCCGGCAAGGTCTTGGCGGACTATCAGGAATTTCACGAAGTTTCTGAGGCCACGTCCATAGATGATGATCTTATTGCTTCCCTTCAGGTTAAGCTTGACCCCCGGCGCTTTCCGAATATGAGCCCTGAGTTTGCCGCGATAGTGGGCTGCCTCTTGCAAATCCACCTTACCGAGCCCCGTTTATACCGTTTTCGGTTTTCGGTCTTCGGTTTTCGGTTAAAATAAATAAGATTTATCAATAAGTTACAGGTTGAGTTTGTTGCACCTGAAAGCGGACACGGTATTAGTGGCAATAACCTCAACTTCGGACGGTTGTCTTTTAGGTCAAAATGAGGGCGACTTGGGGTTCAATGTATCCCTTGGCACTAGGGCCTGGCTTTTAGGGAATTGGGAAAAGCTAATCAGCTTGCCAGAAGTGGGTTTGACCGACGGTGAATTAAGGGCCGCCCGGGAGCTTGTGGCCCATCTGGAAAAACAGGACTGAACTAGGCGGAGGGGGCGGCTTCTTCCTATTCCCAATATTACCGGCCCCTAACCCCTAATACCGTTTTCGGTTTTCGGTCTTCGGTTTTCGGTTAAAATAAATAAGATTTATCAATAAGTTACAGGTTGAGTTTGTTGCACCTGAAAGCGGACACGGTATAACCCCTATTTTTTCCCTGCCAGATGGATATACGTACACATCCCCTTGGCCACCAGTTTGTCCCCCTGGCGCACCGTCACTTCGCCCAGGGAGATGGTGCGGCCCCGCTTGGTGATGTGCGCTTCAGCGACGATTTCCCCTTCCCGGACCGGCCTTAAAAAATTGATCTTCATCTCCACGGTGTTGATCATTTCCCCTGCCGCCACGGTGCTGAACAATGCATAGGCCACGGCTTCATCGGCCACCGCGGCAACGACCCCGCCCTGGAGGAATCCCTGGGAATTGTGGAACTCCGGGCGCACCGGCAGGACGAAGCGGGCATAGCCCTGGCCCAGTTGGGGCACTTCAATCCCCATGAATTTGACAAAGGGGTTATGGTCCAGGCGGCGGCG
>VGSO01000122.1 GCA_016874945.1 Deltaproteobacteria bacterium | reverse complement strand
GAACTCACTCGCCTGGCCCAAACCATGCTTCTGGAACGCATGAATTTACGGGTCTTGCTCGGTCTTTCACCACCAGACAACCGACAACCCGTGCTATTCAATTAGCGTGCCGGACAGCAGTGATACTGCATAATAAAGGTCAAATCCATTTTCTCCTTCTGAAATAGATCAGCATGACCCCGGACACCAGAATCATGACTCCCCAGGTGCCGTAGTAGCCATAGGCCCATTCCAACTCCGGCATGTGCTTGAAGTTCATGCCGTACACCCCGGCCAGAAAAGTGAGAGGCATGAAAATGGTGGCGATGATGGTCAGGACTTTCATGATTTCGTTCAGTTTATTGCTGACGCTGGAGAGGTAGATGTCCAGCATTCCCGACAGAATATCCCGATTGGTCTCCACCGTGTCGATGGCCACGATGACATGGTCGTATACATCCTTGAAATAGAAGGAAGTGGCGTCGTTGATGAGGGGGGATTCCCGCCGCTCCAGCCGGCTCACCACCTCCCGGAGGGGCCACATGGATTTTCTGAGGAGGATCATGTCATTCTTGGCCTTGTGAATAAAGGACAGGGTCTGGGGGGAGGGCTGTTTTACCACTTCATCTTCCAGGAACTCGATGTTTTCCCCAAATTTCTCCAGGACGATGAAATAATGGTCCACGATGTAGTCAATCAAGGCGTAAGCCAGGTAATCGGCGCCGGCCTTGCGGATCCGGCCTTTGGCCGTCCGGATCCTCTCCATGATGGAGTCAAAGATTTCCACGTTGTTTTCATGCAAGGAAATTACATAGTTGCTTCCCAAAATGAGACTTATCTGATCCGTCAGTATTTCATTTTGAGTTCCATCGTAGCGGATGGCTTTTAAAACGATAAACAGATAATCGTCATAATCCTCTATTTTGGGGCGCTGGTCGATGTTCAGAATATCCTCCAGCACCAAGGGATGTAAGTTGAAACATTCCCCCAATTTCTCCACGTTGGGGATGTGGGAGATGCCGTTGACATTGATCCAGGTGGTCGTGGGCTTATTTTTGTAAGCCAGGCAACCGTCAAAGGAGGGCAATTCGGCTTCATATAAATTCTTCTCGTCATAGTCCATGACGGTTATTTTGGGCGTTACCGGCGCCTTGTCCCCGGTATAAACCAGGGTTCCCGGCGGCAAACCCGCTTTTTTGGACCTCTTCTTAATGAGCCGGATCATGAAGTTTTCCTCGATAAAATCGTTGGTTTTTCATAACAACCTTTCCGGTGCCATTATAGGACAGTTTAGCCATAAAATCTAACCTGAATTACCCTGGGGCAAGCGCCGGTTTTATCCGGCCCTAATAGCTTTTTCGGCGCTTTAGATGAAATTCCTTAAAATACGCCACCAAGACGCAAAGGCACAAAGATTCCGCAAGGATCCGGCGGCAGAGCCAGTCTAAGCCACCGGGGGAATTAAGAGGGAAGGTTTCCATGTTGGCAAAGGGCAATTAAGGTGGGGGTCGGAAAACCCAAAACCGAAAACTATATTAAGTGCCGTCCTGGGCGAGGAAGCCCTTCTGGATGGCGTATTTCACCAGGTCGGCGGTGCGGTTGATGTTGAGTTTCCGCATGATGTTGGCCCGGTGGTGTTGCACGGTGCGGCTGCTGATATACAGCAGCTTCCCGATCTCTTTGCTGGATTTGCCTTCGGCGATGAGTTTGACGATGATCCGCTCCCGGGTGGTAAGTTTTTCTCCCGGCATTTTGGCCTCCCTGAACCCCTGGCGGGATTTCTCCCGGAACAGGTCGGTGAGCTGCAGGGAGAGCAACGGGGAGACGTAAGAGCCGCCCCGCCGCAAGGTGTCGATGGCCGACAGCAGTTCGGTGTCCGCGTCTTCCTTGAGCAAATACCCTTCCGCCCCGGCGCTGAAGGCGGAGTAGAGATATTCCTTGTCTTTGTGCATGGTTAAAATAATGATCTTGATTTCGGGATGAAGGGCTTTGACTTCCCGGGTGGCTTCCAACCCCCGGAGATTGGGCATGGAGATGTCCATGATCACCATGCGGGGAGTGGTTCTCTTCAGGATCTCCAGCAGTTCCAGACCGTCGCCGGCTTCTCCCACTACTTCCACATCATGGAGGCTCTGGACAATCCTCTTTACCCCCCGACGAAACATCACATGGTCATCGGCCAGGACAATCTCATAAGGCCTCAAGACTCTTCTCCTTCCTGGAATGGACTTGGTTTACCTGACAAGCCCCTCAACATCCAGGCCACTCTTTTGTTACCCCGCTCACCGGAATAACCACGGTGATTCGGGCCCCTTTCCCCGTCTCGCTCCAGACCTGGAGACTGCCGCCCAACATGCGGGCCCGTTCATCCAGGGCCGCCAGTCCCAACCCCCGTTCCGGGGCCTTTCGGGCCAGCGCCTGGCCCACATCGAACCCGGCTCCATTGTCTTTAACCCGCAAAGTGACGTTGTCGTTCTCCTGGCCGATGCTGATCTTGACTTGGGTGGCATGGGCGTGCTTGGAGATGTTGGTCAGCACCTCCTGAAATATTCTATAGATAGTGATCTGGGCCTCGGGAGGAAAGAGGTTGTTTAAATCTTCCAATTCCAAGGAATACTTGACATCATAATATTGGTTGAATCCATCGAATAAATATTTCAAGGCCGCTTCCAGACCCAGGTCTTCCAGTATGGCTGGGCTCAGATCCCGGGACAGCCGCCGCACGTTGTCAATGACTTCATCCAAGTAGGAAAGGAGCTGGGCGCATTCATGTTTCTGCTGCTGCTGGTCCTGCCCCAGGGCCCGTTCGATGGCCCGCATCTGAAGCTTCAAGGCGTTCAGGGATTGCCCCAACTCGTCGTGGAGTTCCATGGAGATGCGCTTGCGCTCCTGTTCCTGGGCGGTTAAGAGCTGGGAAGTGAGAACCCGCAGTTTCTGCTCCGATTGCCGCACCTCACCCTCGGCCCGGTGGCGCATCAAGGCCTCCACGAAGGGGATGGCCAGGGCTTCCGCGGTTTCCCGGTCCCGGGGGGTATAGCCTCCTTCCTTGTTGGCCAGTCCGATAAGGCCCAAGGCCCGCTCCCCATGAACCAACGGGACTCCCAGAAACGCGGTAAGGGGGGGATGGCCCTCGGGAACTCCGCAGCGGTCAGGATGGGAACCGGGGGCATTGGTGAGCACGGATTCTCTCTCCCGGACGACCTTCTTTACCAGTCCCCCCACCTCCAGATTCTTGGGAAGCGAGCCCGGAGGCAGGCGGCATAGCTTCCAGCCGGGATCGGTCATGGCCAGGAGATCCAGCCCGCCGGTCCGGTTTAATTCGGCGATTAAACCGAACTTGCTTTCTGTCAATTCCTCCAGCGCCGTCAGGCAGGTGCGCCCCAGCTCTTCTTCCGTCCGGCAGACCAGGGCCTCCCGAAAGATCCGGTTGATGGCGTCCAGGATGGTTCGCTGCCAGGCGGCCCGTTCATCCGCCATCTTGTGCTCATGAATATCGAATAAGACCCCGGTGATATGGTCCACCTGGCCTTCCGGGGAGGAGATGATCTGGCCCCGGTCCTGAATCCAGCGGACCCGGCCCTGCCGGTCCCGGATACGATATTCCCGGACAAAGGACCCTCCGGCGGCCATGCATTTGACAAATTCGCGTTTGGCGGCTGCCAGGTCTTCCGGCAGAATCAGATCCCGCCAGTTAATTCGGCGGGTATCGAAATCCGCAATCTGGTAACCGGTTAGTTCAAGAATTTTATCATCCACAAAATCCACGGACCAGTCCAGGTATCCTTTGTAAACCACCGCCGGCAGGGTCTTCACCAGAAGCCGGTAGTCCCGCTCCCTCTTGCCCAGGGCCGCTTCCGCCTGCTGGCGCTCCAGGCGCTCCTGGGCTTCCCGCAAGGCCCTCTGGACTGCCGGCGCCAGACGGGAGAGGCGGCTCTTGAGGACGTAGTCCGTGGCTCCTCGCTGCAAGGAGTCAATGGCCACCTCTTCGCCCATGGTCCCGGACACAAAAATGAAGGGAATCTCCGGCTGTTTTTCCCGGACCTGGGCCAGGGCCTTAAGACCGTTGTAATGGGGCAGCTTGTAATCCGCCAGAATGAGATCCGGTTGCAGGGAGTCCAGGGCCTTCAGGAATTCGGCTTCAGTTTCCACCAAGTCGGCGGTGAACTCGAGGCCCGCCTGGCGCAGTTCGAATTTAACCAATTCGGCGTCCGGCGGGTAATCTTCCAGCATCAGTATCTTTAAGTTGCCGGGCTTGGGCGCCTGGTTAGGTATTTCCTTGCTCACGGCTTTCCTTGGGACTAAATAATTTTGGTTAAATTGTTAAATTATGAGGCTCTTGCAAAATTCATTTTGAGGCTGCGATTTTCCCATGTTGCTTAAAGAAATATCCGGTAGCACAGGCTTTCCAGCCTGTGCCGGCGCAGGCTGAAGCCTGCGGCTACATAATTTTGCAAGAGGCTCTTATATCAATAGATTTCATTAAATCCAGCTCAAGCCGGCAACTTATTCAGAAGCATCCAATAAAGCCCCAGATTGGACACCGCCTCGAAAAACTTGTCAAAATCCACCGGCTTGACGATGTAACTGTTGACCCCCAGATGGTAGCTTTCCGCAATATCCGGCTCCTCCTGGGAGGAGGTGAGAATTACTATGGGAATAGCCTTGGTGCGAGGGTCGCTTTTTATGCGCCGCAGGACTTCCAGACCATCCACCTTGGGCAGCTTCAAATCCAGGAGAATGAGTTTAGGCAGCTTGCAGGTCTCCCGGTTGGAATATTTGGCTTTACAAAAGACAAAATCCAGGGCCTCGGCTCCGTCTTGCAGCACCTGCACGTTATTGGCCAATCCCTGCTTTTTCAAGGCCCTGAGAGCCAGTTCGGCGTCATGGGGATTGTCTTCCACCAGGATGATTTCCACTTTATCATAATCGGTCAATTGTCTGCTCCTTTAGAGGGAAGGGTGAAATATATGTCGGCCCCTTCATTCACCCGGCCTTCGGCCCACACCCGGCCTCCATGGCGCTGCACCACTCTCTGGACCATGGCCAACCCCACTCCGGCCCCTTCGAACTCCTCGAGGCGGTGCCAGCGCTGAAAAATCCCGAAAAGTTGGTCCACGCAGCCCACGTTGAAGCCCATTACATAATACCCTTTTTGGCGTCCCTCTGTCCAGCCCAGTAAGCGTTTGCACACTTCTGTTCATTAGGGCCGGGGAATCATTCAGGGGGATGCCCTGGATCGGATTTTATGTCATTTTCCTAGGGCATATAAAGAGAAAAATTTTACACCGTTTTCGGGAACCTGCTAACAATAGGTATTAATAAGTCGACGCAGAAGTTGACACCCCCAACCCCCGTGCGGATTCCTGGAAGTTTTTTTAGCAACAAACAATCTATTCCCAAGGAATCATCTCAGGAATTTTTTGTGAAATAACCCCAGGATTAATATATTTTAAAGGCAAAGCGGCTATTATCTGGTATATTTATCGTATATACAAAACGGGAATGGAGCGGACTGTATTTCAGAGCCGCGACGGTCCGGCTCAACCAACTGGAAATCTTTTTATTGATGACTCTTGCGGAAAAACCCTCCGGTAAGAAGCTCCAGGTTTCGGGCGTCGTTCAAGGCGTAGGCTTCCGGCCCTTCGTCTACCGCCTGGCCCGGGAGCACCATCTGTCCGGCTGGGTCTGCAACACCTCCCGGTGGGTGGAAATCGTGGTGGAAGGGGCCGCCGCGTCTCTGGAAAGATTCGTCCAGGAGCTGACTTCCCAGTCTCCGGCCCTGGCCCGCATTGATTCCCTGGTGGTGGAGGAGGCCGAACCCCAGGGGCGGGAAGGTTTTACGATTCTAGAGAGCCGCCGGCTTCCCGGCGCCGAGGCCCTCATCCCCGCGGACGCGTCCACCTGCGCCGACTGCTTCCGGGAGATCATGGACCCCGGGGACCGGCGTTATTATTATCCTTTTACCAACTGCACCAACTGCGGCCCGCGGTTTACCATCATTCAGAGCGTGCCTTATGACCGGCCCCGCACCACCATGGCGGCCTTCGCCATGTGCCCCCGGTGCCGGGAAGAGTATGAAAATCCCGAAGACCGGCGCTTCCACGCGGAGCCCACGGCCTGTCCGGAGTGCGGCCCCCGCGTGTGGCTGGAGGAGGCGGGAAGGGTCTTGGAGGGGGACGCCCTTAAGGCCGCGGGAAAACTACTCCGGGAAGGCAAAGTGGTGGCCATTAAGGGCCTGGGGGGTTTTCACCTGGCTTGTGACGCCCGCCAGGCGCCAGCCGTGGCCAGCCTGAGAGACCGCAAAGGCCGGGTGGGCAAACCTTTCGCGGTGATGGTGCGGGATCTGGCCGAGGCCCAGCGCCTTGGTCAACTGGACGGCCTCACCACCCAACTTTTGCTCTCCCCGGAACGCCCCATTGTTCTGGCCCGCAAGCGGGAAGACTGCGACCTGGCCCCCCAGGTGGCTCCCCATAATAAATACCTGGGTCTGATGCTGCCCTACACGCCGCTGCACCTGTTGCTCTTCTCCCATGCGCCGGCGGCCCTGGTGATGACCAGCGGCAACCTCAGCGAAGAGCCCCTGGTCTTCACCAACGATGGGGCCCGGATCCGGCTGGCGTCCCTGGCGGACGCTTTTCTCCTGCACAACCGGGACATCCAGGTCCCTTGCGATGACTCGGTGGTGCGCCCCGTGGCCGGCCGCCAGGTCATTCCCCTCCGCCGGGCCCGGGGGTTTGTCCCCCAACGCGTGTCCCTGCCCGTGGACTCTGAACCCATCCTGGCGGTGGGCGCGGAGCAGAAAAACACTTTCTGCCTGGCCTGGAAGGGCCTCGCGCTTCTCAGCCAGCACCTGGGCGACCTGGACACGGTGGAGACCTTTGACTACTTTCAACTGGCCATCGCTCATTTCAAGAGTTTAAGCCGCAAAGACCCCCAGGTCATTGCCTACGACCTGCACCCCCAGTATTTCAGCACCCGCTACGCCCTGGCCCAGGAGGGCGTGAAGCTTATCGGGGTGCAGCACCACCACGCCCACATCGCCGCCTGCCTGGCGGAAAACGGCCGCCGGGGGCCGTGCCTGGGCCTGGCCCTGGACGGCACCGGCTACGGCCCCGACGGGACCATCTGGGGAGGAGAACTGCTGGTGGCGGACCTGGCCGACTATAAGAGAGTGGGGCGTCTGGTCCAAGTCCGCCTGCCCGGGGGCGAAGCCGCGGTGCGGGACCCCCGGCGCATGGCCGCGGCCTATCTTCATGCTGCCTTCGGGGGAGATTTTATAAGAGTGGCCAGGGAAATGCATTTTGGTTTTTCTTCCCTGGAAGAACGCATCCTGAGCCATCAACTGGCCACCGGGCTGAACTCCCCCCTCACCTCCAGCACCGGGCGGCTGTTCGACGCGGTGGCCGCGGCCCTGAATGTGTGCCGCACCCGCACCTACGAGGGCCAGCCGGCCCTGGAACTGGAAATGGCCGCGTCCGAAGACGAAAAGGGTTATTATTCAGTGGGGGTTGATAGTGCGGATGGTCTGGTGGTCTTGGACGGGGTGGGCCTTTTTAGGGAAACCGTAGTGGATTATCGGGCCGGGGCCGCACCCGGAAGGGCCGCCGCCCGTTTTCATAACTCCCTGGCCCGGCTCCTAACCGCCGCCTGCGTGATTTTGCGCGACCGCACCGGCCTGGATGAAGTGGCCCTGGCCGGTGGGGTGTTTCAAAACGGTTTGCTGTTGACGCGGCTTTATGATCTTCTGATTGAGCAGGGTTTTGCCGTGCTGACCCAAACCCGGACGCCGCCCAATGACGGCTCCATTTCCCTGGGCCAGGCCGCAGTGGCCGCGGCGCGGTTGGAAAGGGAAGGGGGGTGAAAAAATTTTGGGGGAGGGGGCTAAGGGCGCCTGCCCTTACCCCCTCCCTCAAACCCCCACCCCCAATCCATTAATTTGGGAGCGACCCGGTGGGTCGCCCCATGGATAAGTTGAATTAAGTTGAGGCTCTTGCAAAAATTTAGCAAAACCGGCCCCGGCTTCTATTCCCCCTCCCCACGGGGGGAGGGGGCTAGGGGGAGGGGGGTGAAGCCGTTTATAACTATAGGATAATACAA
>VGSO01000121.1 GCA_016874945.1 Deltaproteobacteria bacterium | reverse complement strand
ACAACTTTATGGCCTGAGTAATAATTAATATCCCCTCCTTCCCAAGCTCCAGCTTGGGAACGCCAATTTTCCGGCGAAGCTCCGCTTCGCTCCGTTCAGAATGACAAACTCAAAATTACCTCTTTGAGCGCAACTTGGTATAAGAGAATCCAGAGTTGCATTGATGAGTTGGCGGAGGATCCCGTTAACCCAAGAATTTCTGATTTTTTAGTAATGGGTAAAAATCGGCATTATTCCAGAGTTGGAAATTGGAGAATTATTTTTGAAGTCTGGGAAGGAGAGAACATTATTTATGTTTCTGCCATTCAACCCCGCGACAAGGTTTATAAACACTTATAGGATCAGTTATTAAGGAGCTTATTGGTGTCAATTTCCCGTATATTTGTAATGATGGTTCTTTCTCTTACCTTCGCGCTTTCCGGAATCTGCCCCGCGGATGACCTTCTCTCCCAGGGTCTGGCCGCCCAGAAGGCCGGCAAGCACCAGGAAGCCGCGGACTTGCTGGGTAAATATCTGGAAAAGGACCCCAAATCCGTCGAAGCCCGCCGCGTCCGGGTCCAGGCCCTCACTGCCCTGGATAAAAAGGATGCCGCCCTGGAGGAGATTAACCGGGGCCTGTCCTATCATCCCCGGAACATCAGCCTGCTGCTGGCCCAGGCCGGCGCCCTGGCAGAGTTGGGGCGCCGGGAGGAGGCCGTCAAGGTCTATTCCCAGGTCCTCCGCATAGACCCCCAAAGCGCGGAGGCCTTCAAAGAACGGGCTGAACAGCTATCCCATGAAGGCCGCCTGGACGAAGCCCTGAAAGACCTAAACCAGGCCGCCCGGCTGGCCCCTAATGACCCCTGGGTCTTCAACAAGCGGGGCATGGTGCGGGTCGTCCAGGGTGACTTTGACCAAGCGGTGGCCGACTTCAGCGAAGCCATCCGGGTCAAACCCGACGGCGTTCACGCTTACTTCTTCCGGGGCAATATCTATCGCCACCACCTGAACCAGCCGCAAAAGGCCGCGGCCGACTACCGGTTCGCCTGCAAAGAGGGCCACCCCCTGGCCTGCCTGGAACTGGAAAAGATGGACGAGAAACCGTAGGAAGTTTTCTGTTTTCTGTTGTTTCTGCTCTCAGCAAACAACTCACTGCTCACTGCTCACTTCCTCCAACTTCTTCTCCAGTTCCTGGGGATTGCTGATGCCGGGAAAGCAGGTCATGGCCCGGCAGACGTAAGCCACCGCCTCCCCCTCTTCCAGGGTGTAATGACGGGCCGCCGGAACCAGCCCTTCCAGGGCGGCGCAGTCCGCCGGGTTTTTCACCACCAGCCGCCGCTCCGGCAGGAAATACCGGTTCGCCCCGGCCAGCAAGGCCTTAAGCGCCGCGCCGCCGGGGTCTCCCACCAGCGTCAAGTCCAAAGGCGGGGTGAGATAAATCGTCTGCGCCAGCCACAGGTAACCGAAGCCCCAGGGGTTTGCCTGGGCCTGTTCCTGCAAACGCCGGATAATCCCCAAGGCCCGCTCCTGATAGCGGGTCTCTTCGGTCAGGCGGTGGAGCCTGAGCAAGACCCGGGCCGCCAGGGAGTTGCCCGACGGGATGGTCTGGTCAAAGACGCTCTTGGAGCGCACCAGGGGAGTTTCCTGGGATTTGGCCACATAATAGTAGAGGCCATCCGCCGGATCCAGGAAGTGTTCATCCATGAGTTCCATGAGGCGCCGGGCCTGGGCAATCCAGTGGGGGTCAAAATCCGCCTCGTATAAATCCAGCAGGGCATTGGCCAGGGCGGCATAATCTTCCGAAAGCCCCGGGACCGCCACCCGCCCCCCGCTCCAGATGCGGTGCAAGGTGTCATCCCGGAGCATTTCCTTCAGGATGAACCGGGCCGCCCGGGCCGCGGCGGCCCGGTATTCCGGGTTTCCCAACACCTGGAACCCCCGGGCCAGGGCGGAGATCATCAGGCCGTTCCAAGAAACGATGACCTTTTCATCCCGGTGGGGCTTAATCCGCCGCGCCCGCACCTGGCCCAGGGAATGGAAGATCTTGTCCAGTTTCTCCTGCATTTCCTCCGGGGGGAGTGAGAAGTGGGCGGCCAATTCCTCCCGGCTATAAGGCCGGGTGAGAATATTGGCGCCCTCAAAGTTCCCCGGGGACGTCACCCCCAAGGCCGCGGCGGCCAGATCCAGGTTCTCCCGGCCCACCACCTGGCCAAACTCGGAATAGCTCCAAACGTAATATTTTCCTTCCACTCCTTCGCTGTCCGCATCCCAGGCCGCGTAAAAGCCCCCCGGGGGGTTCTGCATGTCCGTGAGCGCGAAGTCCAGGGTTTCCCCGGCGATGCGCCGGAAGAAGGGCTTGCCGGTAAGCTGGTAAACCGCCAGATACAGGGGGGCCAGCAGGGCATTGTCATAGAGCATCTTTTCAAAATGAGGCGCCACCCAGGCTTCATCCACCGCGTACCGGGCGAAGCCTCCCCCCAACTGGTCGTATATGCCCCCCCGGGCCATCTTTTCCAGGGTGAAGGCCAGCATCTCCAGAACCTTGGGCTCCCGGCTGAGGCGGTAATAATGGAGCAGGAAAGACAGTTCCAGGGACCGGGGAAACTTGGGAGCCTTGCCCAAACCGCCGTGCACCGTGTCAAAATCCAGGAACAAACGCTGGACCGCGTGGCCCAACTCCTTCCGGTCAGGTTCGCCGCCCCCTCCCGGCATCTCCCCCACCAGGCGCAGGTGGTCGATGATTTTGTTGCCGAGCTCCGCAATCTGCTCCCGGTTCCGGCGGTAGGCCTGGCTCATGGCCAGGAGCAGGCGGGGAAACCCCGGCAGCCCGCCCCGGTCTTCCGGGGGAAAATAAGTGCCGCCATAAAAAGGCTTCAGGTCGGGGGTGAGGAAAAGGCTCAGAGGCCAGCCGCCCCGGCCGGTAAGCGCGGTGACCGCGTTCATATAAGTTTCATCCAGGTCAGGCCGTTCTTCCCGGTCCAATTTGATGTTGACAAAGTGCTCGTTCATGACGGCCGCGATGGCCGGGTCCTCGAAGCACTCGTGGGCCATGACGTGGCACCAGTGGCAGGTGGAGTAGCCGATGCTTAAAAAAATGGGCTTGTCTTCCCGGCGGGCCTTTGCCAGGGCCTCTTCTCCCCATTGGTGCCAGTCCACGGGATTGTCCGCGTGCTGGCGCAGATAAGGGCTGGTGGCGGATGACAAGCGGTTGGGGCGGCTTGCTTGGGGCATAGGGGCGTCCTCGCAATTCTCACCCCTAAAACACCAAGGGCGCCAATTTTTTAGTTACCTGGGCGTCTTCTCGTGTCCTTGGGGGTTAATTGGTTTACTCAAGAAAATAAGTACGGAGCCAGGGGTTTCAAGGACGGGCGCGGAAATCGTCAGGAGAGTTTTACGCCAGGCTTCCGCCAAAGATATTAACCGCTTTGCTGGCGGATAACTTTTTGAAGTTGCTGTTCTTGGTAGCGCTCTTCAAACAAATCTCGTGGTCCCGGCCGCGGCCTGTCGGCGCAGGAACAAATCGTCCCGGCGGTTAACCAAACGGCCAACATTAAAAATACGATCCTTCTCCACATCAGGGCCTCCCTTTTCACCGAACGGTGAGCATTATGCCAATCTTCCCGAATCCCTGTCATGAAAATCATTCCGAGGTTTTTATATGGAAATTATGCACTTATTCCAAATTGTCAACCGGTGGCGAAGGTAGTCCCCAGACATTCTATCGCCTTTTAATTAAACCGGGAGTCACAATATTCCGGCTCAAGAGACTACCGGATGGCAGCAAGAACCAGCCCAGAAAGGGTCGACTGGAAGGCTCCCTGGGCCCCCAGCCGTTACACCGTCTTCAGGGTCCCCGTCCAGGTCTCAAACCCCGGGAAGTCCGTCCCTCTTTCGTCTTCACGGTAGAAGATCAAATAAGTCATATTCTTCCAATTATTAAAAGAATTGTCCTGGGTGGCTTTAAAATAACGGGTGCGCCATGTTCCTGAGTTTAGGTAGACTTGGCCGATCCCTTGAACACTTTGCAGCGCCCTCGTCAGGGGTTCGTGGGTGTGGCCGTAAACCACATAACGAATATAAGGATCTTGCAAAGCTTCCTCCTTGGGCGCGGCTTCCAAGAGGTCATCTTTCAGGAAAAAATCTTTGGCTTTGTCCAAATATTTTAAGAGAGTTGTTAAGTTAGAAAGCTTTAGGTTCTTCAAAATGAAGAGAAATGACTTAATTTTATCTGTCTCATCCACTTTCAGTGGTTCGCCATGGATTCCATACCAAATTTTCACGTATTCCAGTTGATCGAAGTTTTCCACAATGGAGTCAATGGCCTCGTCATAGGCTTCCTGAACAATATCACTGGTCTCATCTTGAATGCGAAACAGCAGCCATTCCACCACAGCCCCCAGCGGACGGACTTCATCTAAGGCCTGAAACCTGCGTTTTATGTCTTGCCTCTCCGAAGCCGGCACCCCTTTGCGCTCAAGTCTCAGGCCCAGCTCATAAGGCAAACGGGCCAGCAGTTCGGTGGTGATGGGGTCGCCGATGGGCACCCGTTCATAATCCTGCTCACTATAAGATTTCCCGCTTTCATAGTTATAGACGTCGAACTCATGGCCGTGCCGGGCAAAGACCCCATAGCGCGGATCTTCATGAGAATGGAGGAAGGGGTATGAATCTTTATGCCACTCTCGGGGAATTCCCAGGGAGGCGCATACCTCCGCCCTCAGGCTGCTGTATTGATTGCACAGGCGATCATGGTTGCCAGGTATGTAAAAGAGCCGAGGCGGGCTCTCCAGCTGGCATTTGCTATTCTTTTCGCACCTCCCTTGCAGTGTCGCCATCCCAGTACGAATAGCATCGAAAGCCTTCTGGTTTTCCTGGTGGTTAATAATGCCCTTCAAGATTCGCAGGGCATTAGCTTCTATTTTCCCTTTATTCATCCAGGGGCGGTCATCTTCCGGCACCCCAAACCACTTTTCGGTGCGAAGCAAATCAAAAATATCTCCTAAGAGGACAATCTTGATTTCCTTTATGGCATTGCCCTTTTTATGGGCAATGCCCACGAGATCCTCAAAGAAATATTCGAAGGCCTGAGGCGGTGGATTGTGTTCCCCCGCGGTTCCATCCACAAAATGCAAGTCGCTGATAAAAACAAGCATTTGCTACCTCCCTGGCGATCTTGTAAACTTCTCCTTATAAGGCAATTTTAGATAAATTTAATTTTAAATCAAAGAATATTTTTAAAAAAACTTGCCATGGGAGAGAAATCCCCGGATTAATCGAATGGGCGGTTAGAGCCGTCCCAAAGCGACAAATTCTTCCCGGCCGGCGAAGCGGACAATTTCTTCCAGCAGATTATTCACTTCCGCCGCATCCCGGAACTTGATCTCCAACCGGAAATCCGGCCCTTCAAAGGCCGGCGGCGGCTCCAGGCGCACCCGGGGGTGGCCCCGCAGCCCCAGCCGGGCCAGGGCCGTTTGAAAGGCTTCCTGGGCCGCGGCCAGGCGGGGCGTAAGCCTCTGGTGCAACAGCCGCCGCAGGTTCCGGGTCCTCTCCAGAGGAGGCCCTGAGGATGGCGAAAGGTATTGCTGGAACTCCGGCCGGGAGAGTATTTCCCGAATAGGCGCCGCCTCCCGCCGGGCCAGGAGTTCCACAGCCTCCAGCAGTTCTTGCTGCTGGCTCTGGGTCCAGGGCAGTTGCTCCAGAAACGGCCAGGCCGCGGCCCGGTCCGCCGGTTCCCACCGGGCCAGCCGGGCCCCGGCGGTTAGGGCCAGCCGGCCCCGGGCTGCCAGGTTTTGGAAAGGCTCTTCCAGACCGGCCAGCTTGAGGAGTTTATCCAGGAAGGCCGGCGCCGGAGGCAGGCCCAGGACCGGGAGATAACGGGCCGTCACTTCCTGGCTGGTCCAATAAGCCAGGAGACGGCTCGCCAGGACCGCCTGTTCCAGCAGGTTGAATCCCCGGGAAAAGGCGTTGTCGTAAAGAAAAATCAGCAGGCCGCGGTCGTCCCCGGTGTCCGGGGGAAGAGTCCGGGCCGTGACTTTCTCCCACCCCAACTCCGCCGCGGCCCGCAAACGCTTCAACCCGGCCACCACCTGCCAGCGCCCCTCTCCGGCCCGGCGCCGCAGCCAGGGCGGATTAACCAGCCCCACTTCCCGGAGGGAGGCCAGAAGGGGAGAGAAATCCTGGAAGGGGGAGATATGAAAGGGGTGGTCGTCCAGATCAATGGAGGCCAGGGGGATTTCCTGGAATTCGGAGAAATCAGCCATGAGTCCGTCCTTTGCAGGTTGGTTGGAGAGATTATATAGCGATTGCCAAAAGTTTTTTCCGATTGTTTTTTGACGTAGGGGCACAGCGTGCTCTGCCCCTGTACCTTGGGCACGGCTCGCCGTGCCCCTACGGGGAAATTACTTTGGGCAACCCCTATAAATCTCTTGGCCCCTCCCGCAAAGACGCAAAACGGGCCGGAGGGCGGCGCCCCCGGCCCGTTCAAAATCAAGGCCCCGGCCAACTTATTCAAGCCGGACTTATACCATTAATTATTTAACCAAAAACTGAAAACCGGAAACCGGAAACGGTGTTATACCAAGTCGCAACCAAACGAAATTGGGGCGTGATTTATCACGCCCGCCTCTACGGGCGCAATAAATTGCGCCCCTACGACAATAGCCTTTTGAATGAACCTTGGTATTAATCCCCCGGTCCGAAGTTGGGATCCGAACCGGACGGGGAATCGGACTTGGATTCGGGATAATAATAGTAAGAGTTAACCGGGGGGCGCCGGTAGCTGTACTGGGGGGCCGGCTCGCTGGGAGCCTGGCTGTAATTCTGGGGGCCCGGGGCGCTGGGAGGCTGGCTGTAATTCTGCGGCCCCGGCGCGCCAGGAGCCTGGCTGTAGTTCTGAGGGCCCGGCGTGCTCTGGCCCTGACTGTAATTTCCCGGCGGAGGCGCGCTGTAGCCATAGCGGGGCGGCGCGCTATATCCCGGCGGGGGGGCATAGCCCCGCGGGGGGCCGTAGCCCGGCTGGTAATAACCCTGGGGAGCCTGGGGATACTGTTGCTGGCGCACCACTTCGCCGCCCACCCCGCCCAGGACCGCGCCCAGCAACCCTCCGATGGCCGCGCCCCGATAGGGGTTGGTGCTGTCAATGGCTGCGCCCCCCAGCGCCCCCACCCCGGTTCCCAGGGCCGCGCCGGTGTAAATATAAGGGTTGCCGGCCGTGCAGCCGAATATCAGCGAAGCCGCCACCATCAAGACCAAAGTCCGGAGCCAGGTATTCACCGTCGGTTCCTTCCGGAAATAATTTTCCCTTCACCTTTTCTTGATTGATTAGACGGGCTGGGCAAAAAAAGTGTTAATATGGGATTACCTTGGGACCTTATAAAAAAGGGCGAACACAAGGTTCGCCCCTACGGGAAATATCCGTTTGATGGCGAACTGGCATAAAACAGCTTTTGGGGAGAAGATATGAAACCTGAAGACCTTTCACATAAGGCAGACCGCATCCACCGCACTCAAGTGCGGGTGCGGTTCGGGGACACCGATCCTTACGGCATCGTCTATTTTGTCAGCTACTTCCGTTATTGCCACCGGGCCATAGAGGAATACTTGCGGGCCGCGGGCCTTAAACCCGAAGAAACTTTTCGCAATGTCTCCGAGGGCTTCGGCCTCCCCATCGTGGAAGCCTGGTGCCGCTTCCGGCGGCCGGCCCGGTACGGCGAGATCCTCCGGATTCACACCCGCATCCAGGAACTGCGCGCCAAGACCATAATCTTCCGGTTTGAATTTTATCCCGAAGCAGGAGAGGAATTAATGGCGGAAGGCACGGCCCACCTGGTGGCCATCGGCCCCGATTGGCGGGTCCGGGAACTCCCGGAGAGGATTAGGAAAGCAGTGACCAGTGACTAGTGAGTAACCAGTAATCAGTAGAGCCTCTTGCAAAAGTCATGGTCAAAAGCGGAATCAACGATATTGGGGCGGTTCCCTCCCCCTTGAGGGGGGAGGGTAAGGGTGGGGGTGGCAAAAATAATTTGTATTATCCCATAGTTATAAACGGCTTCGCCCCCCTCCCCCTAGCCCCCTCCCCCCGTGGGGAGGGGGAATAGAAGCCGGGAC
>VGSO01000120.1 GCA_016874945.1 Deltaproteobacteria bacterium | reverse complement strand
GGCCCGGCGGAGGCAATCCTCGGCTTCTTCCAGCCCCCAGCGGCCCCGGTGCACTTCCAAATCCGCCAGGCCCCGCAAGGCCCGCCAGAGGCGGCGCTGCCAGCCCACCAGAAAGTCCCCGGCCGCGTTGAGATAACCCTCGCTTAAACACAGGGTTTCCCCATAGCAGGCCCAGCCTTCATAAAACAGGGGCGATTCATACTGCCGGGGCATGGGGGCCGTCAGGGACAGGCGCAGCGCGTCCAGGAGGTGGTGGCCGGGCGCCGTCTCGTGGGCGCTCAAAAAGCGGTGATGGCGGAAGTGGTAGCCCGGGTCCTCAATTCGGGGGGTTATGTAAAAATAACCCGGCGTCTCCTCCGGCGGCCCCGGGGGCGCGGCGTAAGAGGCGGAGGTCCGGAGGCTCCGCAGGTAAATGGGGGTCTCAGCCACCACCACCCGGCCTGTCAGGGGGGGCAAAATCCCGGAGTCTTGCCAGAACCGCCACAACCGGGCCGTTTCTTCCCGGTAAAGCTCCAGGATGTCCAAGGGGCCGGAGGGCTTAAGATGAGTTAGGGCCTCGGCCCAGGAGGCGCCCGGCCTGACTTGGGGGCCGAATCGGCCCAAGGCCGCCTCGCTTTCCCGAATTTCTTCCGCCAGCATGGCCGCCGTCTTATCCAGGTCAGGCTCCCAGCCCCAACCGGCGCGGAGAATGTGGGCCAAGCCGGCTTCCCCCCGTCTTATGGGCCCCTCCGGCAAAAGGCCGGTTTTTTCATAAAACCCCTCCAGACTGCCCTGCAATTCCTGCCAAGGGCGCCGCCAGGCTCCGGCGGGAAAGCGCCCTGCCAGAAATTCCGGCAGCGTCTGCCGGAAAAACCCGCGGGCGTCGTGGAACGCGCCTTCTCTCAGGATTCGGCCGGGCCGGCTGAGATGGCGCACCTGCCCGGCTCCCCATTGGAACAGCGCGGCCACCCCGGCTAACAGTTCCTCCACCTTTTCCAGGTTCTGCCAATCCTGCCGGGGAGAGCCGGAGAGAATGGGGGCGCAGGCCAGGGACGCGGTCTTCAGATAAAAAAAGGGGTCGGTCTCCCAGGGGCCTCCCGGGCCCAGTTCCCGGATGACGCTGTTCAGGGATTGGCGGAGCAGCACAGCTTCCGCCTCTTCCGGTGAACCCGGCGGGGGCGGGGGCCAGGCTTCCAGGCGGGAGAGCCAATCCCGCAGCCGGGAGACGGCCCCGGCCAAAAAAGCTCCTTCCAGGCGCGGCGGCTGGAACCAGTGGTCCCAGGCTTTTTGCACCCGCGGGAAAAAGATGAACTCATCGTGGAGGCAAAGGGTGGAAAATTCCTGGGCCAGGAAGGCGAAGTAAGATTCCCGGAGGGCCGCCCGGGAAGCGGCGGGCGCCTCCGGAACCTGGGAGGGTGAGCCGGAGTCCACTGGCGGAATTAGCGGGAAGAGGCAGCCCCTCCTTCTTTAACCGGGATGATGAGGTTATCCCAGCCCTGGCGGCGGGTCAGCCCCGAGCCGTGGGTCAACAGGCTGGTGAGAAACCAGCGCGGCTGGCCGTCTTTGGAGTAAAGGAGCTGAAAACGGGCGGCATAGACCGTGGGCTTCTGGGCCCGGTCGCTGGGATCCGCCATCAAGACGTAGGCCACCTGCTCCGAACCGGTGGCGTCGGCCTTGTAAAACCCGTAAAATTCCACCACCTTGCAGTACTGGGGATTCCAGTTGTCCAGAGTCTGCTGGGCCGCGGCCGCGGAAAGGGACGGCGCCGCGGCGCCGGAAGGCAAACCGCAGCCCCCAATGAAAACCATTATCGCCGTGATCAAGGCTAGTTGGTTCCAACGAATTGTGCTCACGCCCATTCCTCCTCTGAGGATAAAAGGGGAAGAGGGGAAAAATCTTTGAAACTTTTAACCTTTTTCCCCAAGACGTTTCACCTTTTCCCCCTTTCCCCTCCGGTTAAAAGACCGGTTTCCCTCAGCCAGGCCTTCAACTGGCGGGTCGCGGCCTTGCCGTGGGCCATGACCTTGCCCTTATCGTCGAAGATCATGAAGTAAGGCACCGAACGGATGCCGTGCTGCTGCACCAGGGGGGAGCGCCAGTCAATGCCCCGGGCCCCGGGGCGGTTGATGTTCACTTTTTTGACCGCCAGATCGGACCGCTTGGCGGCAAGCTCCTCCAAAAGCGGCGCCAGGCTGACGCACGGGTGGCAGTAAGGGCTGTAAAAATCCACCAGGGTGACCCGGCCCGGGACCGCCAGGGAGTTGAGGTCCAGGGGTTCTCCGCCCCGGCCGGCGTTGGCCTCCTGGACCTGCGCCTGGACTGGCGCGCTGGCGGTAAAAACCATCAAAGCCAGAAAGGCAACCCAAAGCCGAAAAGTGTTGCGCAGGTTACGCTTCATAAAGTTTAAATATTTAGGCCTCTTCCAAAATTTCCGGCCTAATGTAGCCGCAGGCTTCAGCCGGCGCCAGCACAGGCTGGAAAGCCTGTGCCACCGGGAAGTTGATAAAATTTCTTCCCATCACCCTCTCCCCCATCGGGGAGAGGGAATAGAGTTGAAACCCCTATGATGTTCCTATTTTGATGTTCCCCATTGATGTTCACATCAGGATCTTGAACTTGTCAATCACTTTTCCGCCCCGGGGCCTCCGGGCCGGGATTTAAAATCAGGGGCATACCGTCCCGGCCGCCGATGATGACCATTTTGCTGTTGGCGGATTCGGCCAAAGCCCGGGTGGCCTCAATGCCCTTCCAGCGCAGGATTTGCTCGCTCAACCCCTGGGAGATGATTTTTTGAAAGTCCTGGATGCCCTGGGCTTCGATGCGCTTGCGGTCCGCCTCCTGGCGTTCTTTGTCCAAGACGAAGCGCATCTGTTGGGCCTGCTGGTCCGCGGCCAGTTTGGCGTTGATGGCCTCCACCACGGCCTTGGGGAGCTGGATGTTGCGCAGCAGGATATTCTCCACCACCATGCCCCGTTTTTGCAGCTCATCGGCCAGGTCCTTGAAAATCTCCTGGGAAATCATTTCCCGGCTGGAGGTGTAGAGGTCTTTGGCTTCATGATTGGCGGTGACGGCCCGGATGGCCGAGCGGAACTGGGGTTTCACCACCACCGTCTCGTAGTTGGTCCCGATCTGGCGGTACACCTGGGGCGCGGCCTGGGGGTCCAGGCGGTAAAGGCAGGTGACTTCGATGACCATGATCATCCCTTCCTTGGAAGGCGTCTCGGCGTGTTCGAAGATCTCCCGGGTGCGTACGGTCATAAGTTCCATGGAGGACACGGGATTAATGAGGTGCACCCCTTCGCCGACGCTGCCGTAAACCTTTCCCAGGAGCACCAGGACGCCCACGTGGCCCGGGGGGACCACTCGCACCATGGACAGGATCAGGGTGACCGCCAGGACCAGGGCGGCCAGGGCATACCGGATTTGCGGACGAAGCTGGAGCTGGGCGATCTGGCCCCCGAAAATCACCAGGGCCAGGGCGATGAGGATGCCAAGGAGAAAGAGGCTCATAGGTTTACTCCGGTTTAGCAGTTGGTTGTTGGTTGTTGGCTGTTGGTTGTTCGTTGTTCGTTAAAGCTAACTGCAAACAGCTAACCGCTAACTGCTATTTCTTAAGCAGCCGGCTGCGGGAGCGGCCCACGTTGTGGAACACCGCCTGGAAATCCCGGAAAAGTTTCTTATTCTCCCGCTGCCGATGGCATTTCTTAAGGTAGGTTTGAGGGTTGGGGTTCTCCGCCAGGAGGTCCAGCCCTTCCCAGCGCTGAGGCCGGGGGAAGGCATAATAGGGGAAAGCCTTGGGAACCCCGCGAACATAGACCACCTGGGGGACGATCCACTCCAGGCGGGCCAGATAAACCCGGTGCATGCCGTCATTGATCACCGCGGCCAGGGAGCCGTCGGCTTCCACCGACTCCTCCACGATGGGCGGATAGAGGTCGTAGGTCACTTCAGAGCCGTCGGCCAGGCGCACCGTGTAAGTGACGTAGCCGTCCAAACGGAAGAGGTCCACCCCCAGGGGGGCCAGACTCCAACGCAGTTCCTGGGTCTTGCGCAGCTCCTGGAGCCAAATGTAGTTCTGGGCCGGATGGAGGTGGTCGGTGTGAATCCGCTCCAGGGTGATGAAGGCGTGTTCATAAACTAAAACATCCGGCTGCTCCAGCAAGGGGACCCACCGGAGTTTTTCCACCAATTGGCTGGAGCTGTGCTGCTCCAAGGCGATAATGTCCATATTTTTGAACATACATGTGGGGTATATTAGATTTCCTGCCCGGCGTCCATATTACCATTATTCTCCCCCAGGCGGGGAAAAAATCTGGGGCCATGGGGAAATGGGATTGGGGGAAAGGCGGTGGTCTCGTTATTACTGGGGGAGAAAAGAAGTCATTACTCAGGGCATGAAATTAGCTCTTTCCTTTAACTCCCTCCCCCTGGAGGGGGGAGGGCTGGGGTGGGGGTGAAGGGAACTTCTTTTCCGCTTCGAGTAGTAATAACTCCTCATATCCTGTAAAGGCTCAAGATTAGACGTGGGGCTAACAGCGGCCTCTCAAAAAATGGGTCTCGGGACTTAACAGGAAAGGGCCAAACCAACCTTTGACAATGAAGCCGCAGGACTCTCCCTCAAAAGGCTCGGGGGCGTTCTCCTCAACTAGGCGGACCACCGCTTCCAAGGACATCCCCGCCAGCAGGTCCTCGAACCTGGGTTCGGACAACCAAACAAAAAAACCTTCATCATTATCACGGCATGCCATAATTTTGTCCTGACATTAATAGATAGCAAAAACCATTCCTGGCCCGGCAATCAAAGGCGAAGGTTGCGCTAAAATCGTCTTTATTAATGTTAGATTTCTTTAGAAGACAAAAGATTAAGAAAGTATTTTACCCTGGATAGGTCCAGCCTTCCGGCCAGCCTTCCAGGGGACAGACCTGGCACCGGGGCCGCGGCCGGCAAAATTCTTTGCCCAGGCGCACCAGCAGAGCATGATATTCCTGGTACAGGGATACCTCCGGGGGCAGGCGGTCCATGAACAGGCGACGCAGTTCCTCGTAGCTGCAGTGCTCCGGCGCCAGGTTATGGCGGCTCAAGATGCGGTGAGTATAGGCATCCACCACAAAGGTGGGTTTATCCAAGGCATACAGGAGAATGCTGTCCGCGGTCTCCGGGCCGATGCCCCTAACCTTCAGGAGCGCCGGGCGCAAGCCTTCCAGGTCTTCCCGAGCCAGGGCCTCCATGGAATCCTGAGCCTGGTCCGCCAAAAAATCCAAAAAGTTCCGCAGCCGCTGGGCCTTGATGTTATAATACCCCGCGGGCTTCAGTAGCCGGGCCAGCTCCGCCAGGGGCATTTCCCGCAGGGGCCGGGGGTCCAGGAGGCCGGCTTCCTTCAGATCGGCCAGGACCCGAGCCACGTTGGCCCAGTTGGTGTTCTGAGTGAGGATGGCCCCCACTGCCATTTCGAAGGCCGTGTCCCCGGGCCACCAGCCCTGGGGGCCGAAGGCCTGCCATAATTTTTCGTACAGGTCCTTAAGCAGATTTTCCAACCGGTTGGTCATTGGGGTCCCTCGGTTTATAAAATACCACTATGACGGAGGGGCGAAAAGGATAAAAGGGGAAGAGGTTAAAGGGGAGAAATTTCTCAATCCTGGTTCCCAAGTTGCACTTGGGAACCGGTCTAACGGCCCAAGCTGAGCTTGGGCTCCAATGGCGTTCCCAAGTTACGCTTGGGAAAGAGAACAGGAAGACCCTTGGTAGCACAGGCTTTCCAGCCTGTGGCCTATTGAATCCGTTATGGTGGGCAGTGCGCATCATGCATTTGAACAGCCGGGGGCGGCTGTTCTACATTTTTTAACCTTTTCCCCTTTTAACCTTTTCGCCTTTTCCCTTCCCCCCTTTTGCCCCTTTGTGGTAGAATTTTTAGAATTTAGCCTGTCCAGGCATCTCAATTCCTGAGTTAGAGCTCCATTGTGACAAAACGCGTCACCTTTAAGCCATACGACATCACTGTGGAAGTGTCCGAGGGGGAGAACCTGCTTCGGGCCGCCCTGGAAGCGGGGGTGCACATCAACGCCTCTTGCGGCGGGGAAGGAGTATGCGGCAAGTGCAAGGTGCTCCTGGAGCAGGGAGACCTGGAAAGCATTCAGGGCGCGCTGCTCACCGACGAAGAGTGGAACCTGGGCTACCGCCAGGCCTGCCAATCCCAGGTCGTCTCCGACGTGGTCATCCGCATTCCCCCCGAATCGCTCCTGGACCGGAAAACCCTGGTGCGCAAGACCGGCATGGCTCTGCGCCCCAGTCCCATCGACATCGCGGCTCTGAAGGCAGAGGGTCTTTACAACCCGGCCTTCCAAAAAAAGTATGTGGAACTGCCCCCCGCGTCGCTGGCCGACAATATGTGCGACCTGACCCGCCTGGAAAACGGCCTGGGCAAGCGCTATGCCCTGGACAACCTGGCCGCCGACTTCTTTTTGCTGCGGAAGCTGGCCCCGGTGATGCGGGCAGACAACTTCCGGGTCACCGCCACCCTGGACTACGCCCAGCGCCTGAGCCGCAAACCCCGCATCGTCAACGTGGAACCCGGCAACACCGCGGGCCGCCACTACGCCCTGGCGGTGGACATCGGCACCACCTCGGTGTGGGTCCAGCTTCTGGACCTGGCCGCGGGGGAGATCCTGGGCCAGGCCGCGGACTACAACGCCCAGATGAGCTACGGCGACGACGTCATCACCCGCATCCTGTACAGCCAGAAAGCCGGGGGGTTGGAAAAGCTCCAGCGTTCGGTGGCGGCCACCATCAACCAGGTGATGCACCGGCTGCTCAAAAGCCACCAACTGCCGGTGGACGAAATCTCCCATATCACTTTGGCCGCCAACACCACCATGACCCACCTGTTCTATGGCATCGACCCCAAGTACATCCGCCTCGCCCCTTACACCCCCACGGTCTGCCATACCCCGCCGGTGCGGGCCCGGGACCTGGGTCTGGAGGTGCCGGAGCATGTGTTCATTTATTCCGTCAGTTCGGTGGGCAGCTACGTGGGGGGGGACATCGTGGCCGGGGTCCTGGCTTCGGGCATTTATAAAGAGTCCAAACTCACCCTGTTCATTGATATCGGCACCAACGGCGAGATCGTCATCGGCAACCAGCAGTGGCTGGCCTGCGCCGCCTGCTCCGCGGGTCCGGCTTTCGAAGGCGGCGGCATCCGCTTTGGCATGAGGGCCACCGCGGGCGCCATCGAAGAGGTGAGCATCAACCCCGACACCTGCGAGCCCATGATTCTCACCATCGGCATGGTGAAGCCCAAGGGCATCTGCGGCTCCGGGCTCATCAACCTCCTGGCGGTCCTGATGCAGGGGGGCGTCATCCTGCCCAACGGCAAGTTCCGGGACGACCTGATAATGTGCGCCCCCCGGATCCGCCAGGGGGAAAACGGGCTGGAATACGTCCTGGTCTATGCCCCGGACACGCAAATCGGCCAGGACATCACCATCAGCGAAGTGGACATTGACAACATCATGCGGGCCAAGGGGGCCATGTTTGCGGGCTACGTAATCCTGCTGGAAAGCGTGGGTCTGCGCCTCCAGGACCTGGAACAGGTCATCCTGGCCGGGGCCTTCGGCAGCTTCATCAACGTGGACAACGCCATCGCCATCGGCCTGCTGCCGGACCTGCCCCGGGACAAATACCAGTTCGCAGGGAATGCCTCGCTCCAGGGCGCCACCCTGCTGGCCTTTTCCCGGGAGATGCTGGAAGAGGAGCGCCGGGTGGCGGACATGATGACCAACTTCGAACTGTCCGAAACCCCGGGCTACATGGACCAGTACATCGCCGCCCTGTTTTTGCCTCACACCAAGGAAGATTATTTTCCCACTGTCAGCCGGCGCCCGGCGCCGCGGGGGTAGGGGGCCAAGAGATTTTTGGGGGAAGGGGCCAGGGGAGCTTTGGAAAATAGCGAAAATCGGAAATACGAAAATAGGGACAGACACTTTTAAATATAATAGTGTCTGTCCCTCAATTACCCCAACAATTAGGAACGGGCAAATGAGTAACAAAGGCTGGTACGCGAAAATCTTTGGGCCGGGAGGGCCGGGAGAGTGGTACCACAAAGTCGCGAGATGGGCTGTTG
>VGSO01000119.1 GCA_016874945.1 Deltaproteobacteria bacterium | reverse complement strand
GATATTACTGACAATCAGTTATGTCACCCTGAGCCGTAGGCGAAGGGTCTAGATTCTTCGCTGCGCTCAGAATGACAATAAATACAAAGGGTTGTACTGAAGCAGGCGGATAATTAACGTTGTAGTGCTTATTGATAATCCGTAATTATCTTTACCGAAAACCGAAAACCGTATTATCCCACTGGCCCAGGGTTGCGCGGCTTTCGAGCCCTGCTATTGTTTTTCATTATCGATGCGGTCGAAAAACGATTTTTTGCTATAACTTTCGAGAAACAGCTTTTCTTCTACTTTCTGCAGCCGGTCCTGCGCTGCTTCTATTTTTTCCATTACGTCCGAGAGTTCCATTAGTTTATCGTTTAATTCTTTGAGCTTGGCTTTCGCTTTGATAAGTTCCTCTTTTGCTTGCGCTATTTCCTTTTTAGCTTCCTGTTCGTTCATCTCAGTTCTCCTTTGGTCCGGCGCCGTCGGCTGCCGCAAACTATGCCCCTGGCCCTAATGGCCGAAGTCGGTCTGATAACTAGGCAAGGCGCAGTTGCGCCAGCGATGCCCGGGCGCCGCCACCGCTGATGTCCGGCACAATCTTCAATTCGAGCGTGGTTACACCGTCGAGATTGATGTCGTAGTCTTCAACCTCATCTGCCGCCCCGGGCGGACTGAAGTTATACTGCTGGCGCAAAATCTCCCGGTACGTCTGACCGCCGTCCGGCGACCACCGTAAAACGAACTCCTGCGTGCGCTCCTGCTCACTTTCATGGAACCTCAGGTGGATCCGCCTGAGCCTCAGCGGTTCATCAAACAGGAGGCGGAGCGTCTGCTCTCCAGGCTGCGCGGCCCGCCAACCTAACCCTGCACCCGGAATCAACGCCGATTCAATGGGGTAGTCGACATCTTCGGACGTGATTTCGACCTGTGCCAAGGGTTCAAGGTCCATCCAGCCGGGCTCGGGGGCTGCGACCTCACGAGGGCCATGACCGATAATGCGCTTGCGCATAAAGCACCTCTTCATTCCTTAGTCTACTATTGAGAATGACCCACTTCCCCAGCCTCCGCATTAAACAGCCGGGGGCATGGACTTATACCGTGTCCGCTTTCAGGTGCAACAAACTCAACCTGTAACTTATTGATAAATCTTATTTATTTTAACCGAAAACCGAAGACCGAAAACCGAAAACGGTATTATGGGCGTGCCGGTTTACCCCAGCAACACGCCGAGGATCAGGCGGTAGAAGGGCATGAGGATCCTGGACATGACTCCGGTGTAAAACAGGATAAGGATGAGGACAAAGCCCACGGGCTCCAGGTAGGCGTAAAGACGGGCCAGGTCCGGGGGGAGCAGCGTGGCCAGGATATGGGAGCCGTCCAGGGGCGGAATGGGGATGAGGTTGAAGAGGGCCAGAAACACGTTGATGGAGCAGCCGTAAAAGGCAAAAAAGGTCAGGCCGGGATTGCCCAGGTCCAGGCGCAGCATCACGGCGAAGACCGCGGCCAGGGCCAGGTTGCTCAAGGGGCCGGAGGCGCTCACGGTGATTTCCCCCCAGCGGTGACTCCGGTAATTGAGGGGATTTACCGGCACCGGCTTGGCCCAGCCAAAGAGAATTTTGGAGCCGCTGAGCAGCAGGATCAGGGGCAGGAGCACCGTGCCGATGGGATCGATGTGGGGAGCCGGGTTCAGGGTGATGCGGCCCAACATCTTGGCAGTGGGGTCGCCGTTCAGCAGAGCCACATAACCGTGGGCCATCTCGTGGATGATAACGGAAAAGAGCAGCACCACGGCCATGAGGGCCGCTTCCATTAGATAAGACAGGTTTAATGCGGGCATGGCAGATGAAGTTTCCAGATTAACTAGACTTTTTTACCGAAAACCGAAGACCGGAAACCCAAAACCGCATTAACCTTCCCGCAGCAGGGTCTCCCCGGCCCGGATAAGCCGCTGCAAGCCTTCGGGAGTGGAAGATTCCAGGTAAAAGCGCACCACCGGTTCGGTGCCCGAAGGGCGGAAACAGACCCAGCCGCCGTCTTCCAGGAGGTATTTGTGGCCGTCTATAGTCACGTGCCCGGTGACTTTCAAACCGGCAAAGGTGGCCGGCGGCGTCTTAAGGCGCTCCAGCAGCCGGTCCTTGGCCTCCGGCGCCAGGGCCAGGTTGATGCGTCGGTTAATCACCGGCCCGGTTTTCGCAAAGAGTTCGTTAAGGAGCTGGGGGAGGCCCTTGCCCTTCCGGGCTACCATCTCCGCCACCAGCACGCAGGCCAGGATGCCGTCCTTTTCCGGCAGGTGGTTTTTCATGGAAAAGCCTTCGCTTTCCTCCCCCACCATGAGGGCCTGGCCGTTAATGATGTACTCGCCCAAATATTTAAAGCCCACCCGGGTCTCTTCCAAGACTTGCCGTCCGTGATATGCCGCAACCCGGTCAATGAGGTGGGTGGTGGCCACACTCCGGGCCACGCCGCCTTCCCAGCCCCGGGTTTCAATGAGATAGTCCAGGAGCAGGGCCAGGATTTCGTTGGCCTCGCGGTACTCGCCGGTCCCGTCCATGATGCCGAAGCGGTCGGCGTCGGCGTCCACCGCCAGGCCTAAATCCGCTCCCACCGCCTTGATCTTATGAGACAACTCCGTTAGGAATTCCCCGGAAGGCTCGGGCCGGTGGCCGCCGAAGTAAGGGTCCCGGTAATTGTGGAGGCGCTCCACCTCCACCCCGGCCTCCGCCAGAAAATCGTCGAGGTAACCCTGGCCGGTGCCGTACATGACGTCCACCACCACTTTCAGCCCGGCCCGGCCCAGGACTTCAGTATCCACCAGGTCCTTCAGGTGCTTTAAATAATCCTCCCGGGGGTCGAAGTCCGTGACCAGGCCCTGGGCCCGGGCCGCGGACAGGGGCAGGCGCTTCACTTCCCGGGGGGACAGGCGTCCGATCAGGCTTTCAATCTCGTTGGTGATGGGGGTGGGAGCCGGGCCGCCCTGGGTTGGTGAAAACTTGATCCCGTTCCATTCATGGGGGTTGTGGGACGCGGTGATATTGACGCCCCCGGCCCGTTTGCCCTCAATGATGGCAAAGCTCACCACCGGAGTGGGGGTGGCCCGGGAGGTGAAATAGGAGGGGACGCCGTTTCCGGCCATGACCTCCGCGGCCGCGGCGGCAAAAGCCTCGGACATGAACCGGGTGTCGTAGCCCACGACTACCCCCTGCCCCGCCAACCCTTCCTTTTTCAGATAATCCGCAATCCCCTGGCAGACCAGGCGGGCGTTGGGGAAGGTGAAATCTTCCGCCAGAATGCCCCGCCATCCTGAGGTGCCGAACTTGATTTTATGCATGGATAGAAGATTAGTTTCGAGTTTCGAGTTTCAAGATGTTAGTCGAAAACTCTCGAAACTCGAAACTCCTAAGTCCCCAGATCGTAAGATGCCAGATATTTTTCCTGTTCCGGGGTGAGGTGGTCGATGATCACCCCCATGGCCTGGAGCTTCAGCCGGGCGATTTCCCGGTCGATTTCAAGGGGCACCGTGTAAACCTGGCGTTCCAGGCGGGCGTGGTTTTTATAAATAAACTCCGTGGCCAGGGCCTGGTTGGCGAAGCTCATGTCCATAACGCAGGCCGGGTGGCCTTCCGCCGCGGCCAGGTTCACCAGCCGCCCCTCCCCCAGGAGGTAGAGGCACTTGCCGTCTTTTAGCTTGAATTCCTGCACCGATTCACGGATTTGCCGGGTGGAGGCGCTCATCCGGGCCAGGGCCTCCACGTCCAGTTCCACGTTGAAGTGGCCGGAATTGCACAGGATCGCTCCATCCTTCATGCCCAGGAAATGTTCCTCCCGAATAATCCGGATGTCCCCGGTGACGGTGCAGAAGATGTCGCCGATTTTGGCGGCGGCGCCCATGGGCAGCACTTCGTAGCCGTCCATCACCGCTTCCAAGGCTTTCAAGGGGTCCACCTCGGTGATGATCACCCGGGCCCCGCCCCCTCTGGCCCGCATGGCCACGCCCCGGCCGCACATGCCATAGCCCGAGACCACGAAGACGCAGCCGGCCATGAGGCGGTTGGTGGCCCGGAGCACCCCGTCAATGGTGCTCTGCCCGGTGCCGTAGCGGTTGTCGAACAGGTGCTTGGTCTGGGCGTCGTTCACCGCGATCATGGGATAGCGCAGGACTCCGTCTTTGGCCATGGCCTTGAGGCGGATAACCCCGGTGGTGGTCTCCTCGGTGCCGCCCAGGATGTCCCCCAGCAAGTCCTGGCGCTTGGTGTGGGCGGTGAAGACCAAATCCGCGCCGTCGTCCATGGTGACGTGGGGCTTGAGGTCCAGGGCCTGGTGGATGTGACGGTAATAGGTGTCGCCGTCTTCGCCCTTGATGGCGAAGGTGGGGATGTTTTCATATTTCACCAGGTACGCGGCCGCGTCGTCCTGGGTGCTCAAGGGGTTGGAGGCGCACACGCACACCTCCGCCCCCCCGGCCTTGAGAGTCAGGGCCAGGGCCGCGGTCTCGGTGGTGACATGGAGGCAGGCCGCCAGGCGCAGCCCTTTCAAGGTCTGCTCCTGGGCAAAGCGGGCCGCGATGGACTTTAAGACCGGCATGTCCCGCATGGCCCATTCCACCCGGAGGCGGCCTTTGTCGGCTAAATTGAGGTCTTTAACGTGATATTCCATGAGTTCCTCTTGGAGAGTAAAATTCAGACTCAGAAAATATCATCTCGTTCCCAAGTTCAACTTGGGAACGAGATGAAAACCGAAAACTATCTTTAAAGGCCGGCCTTTTCCCGCAGTATGTCCACCTTGTTGGTGTACTCCCAGGTGAAGTCCGGGTCGGTGCGGCCGAAATGGCCGTAAGCCGCGGTCTTCTTGAAAATGGGGCGCTGCATGTCCAGATACTGGATCATGGCCGCGGGCTTGAAGCTGAAAGTGCTCTTGATGACCTCCAGGAGCTTGTCGTCGGGAATCTTTCCGGTGTCGTAAGTGTAAACCATGATGGACAGAGGGTCGGGGAGTCCAATGGAATAGGCCACCTGCACTTCGCAACGTCCGGCCAGCCCCGCGGCCACCACGTTTTTGGCCACGTGGCGCAGCATATAAGAAGTGGTGCGGTCCACCTTGGTGGGGTCTTTGCCCGAAAAGGCCCCGCCGCCGTGGTAGCCCCGGCCACCGTAAGTGTCCACGATGATCTTGCGGCCGGTCATGCCGCAGTCGGCCAGGGGCCCGCCCACCACGAAACGGCCGGTGGTGTTGATGAGGAACTGGGTGTTGGCCTCCAGCAGGTGGGCCGGGATGGTCTTTTTGATGACCTCTTCCACGATGGCTTCCCTAAGGTCTTTATACTTGACTTCCGGGTTGTGCTGGGCCGCGATGACCACGGTGTGGACGGAGGTGGGCTTGCCGTCGACGTAGCGCACCGTCACCTGGGTTTTGCCGTCGGGCCGGAGCCATTGGAGGGTGCCGTCCCTGCGGACCTTGGCCAGGCGCTCGGCCAACCGGTGGGCGTACCAGATGGGCATGGGCATAAGGTTTTCCGTGGAATCGGAGGCATAGCCGAACATCAGGCCCTGGTCCCCCGCGCCCTGCTCGGGAGAGAGGCCCCGGCCTTCCACGCCCTGGGCGATGTCCGGAGACTGGCGGTCGACGGAGGTGAGGACCGCGCAGGTTTCCCAGTCAAAGCCCATGGAGGAATCGCAGTAGCCGATGTCTTTGATGGTCTGGCGGACGATTTCAGAATAGTCGATGCGAGCGGTGGTGGTAATCTCTCCGGCGATGAGGGCCAGGCCGGTGGTTACCAGGGTTTCGCAGGCCACCCGGGCGTATTTGTCTTGGGTGATGATGGCGTCCAGGATGGCATCGGAAATCTGGTCCGCCACCTTATCCGGATGCCCCTCGGTTACCGACTCCGAGGTGAAAAAAAAATCTCTGGCCATCCTTAAAGGACTCCTTTGGAAAGAATTTCCAGCCGGAAAGGTTTCGGCCGCTAAACCTTTTTATTTTAACTGCGGCGGGCAAAAAAAGACAAGGGTTTTTCTGTGGCGTTCTCGTCTTTCAGGCGGTTGTGGGCGTCCACCAGGACCACTTTGGGCTTGTGAGACCGCAGTTCCGCGGCGGTATAGGAGGCGTAAGTGGTGATGATAATCAGGTCTCCCGCCGCGCCCTTGCGGGCCGCGGCGCCGTTCAGGCAGACCACCCCGCTGCCGGGGGCCCCTTCGATGGCGTAAGTCTCGAAGCGTTCGCCGTTGGAAATATTGTAGATGTGGACCATCTCGTAGGGCAGGATATTCGCGGCCTGGAGCAGTAGGGAATCCACGGTGAGGGACCCTTCATAGTGGAGGTTCGACTCCGTGATCGTGGCGCGGTGAATCTTGGACTTCATCATTACACGCAGCATGTGTAGCGGGCCTCCGGCAGTAAAGCGTTATCGATGAGCCTGGTGCTCCCCACCCATACGGCCAGGAGCAGGCGGGCTTCATCCTTAAGGATATCCACTTCCTCCAGGGTGTCGGAGTGCACCAGGGAAATATAGTCGATGCGGGTGTGGGGTTCCCGGGTGATGATGCGCTTAACCAGGTCCAGGATTTTCTCCCGGGATTTTTCCCCTGCGGCCGCCAGTTTCTGGGCGCCCTTCAGGGCGTAGGACAGAGACAGGGCCGCAGCCCGTTCCTCCGGGGTCAAATAAGCGTTGCGGGAACTCATGGCCAGGCCGTCGCTCTCCCGGACAATGGGACAGCCCACAATATCCATGGGGAGATTGAGGTCGGCGGCCAGGCGGCGGATGATCATCAACTGCTGGTAATCCTTTTCCCCGAAGACGGCGAGATGGGGCTGCACCAGGTTAAAAAGTTTCAACACCACCGTGGCCACCCCGCGAAAGTGTCCCGGCCGGGAGGCGCCGCACAGACCTTGGGAGAGCTTTTCCACGGTCACGTAAGTCTGATACCCCTCAGGGTACATCTGCTCCGGGCTGGGGGTAAAGAGCACGTTCACCCCCGCCTCCCGGGCCAGCCCCGCGTCCCGGTCCAGGTCCCGGGGGTAGCGCTGCAAATCTTCCGAGGGGCCGAACTGGGCGGGGTTGACAAAGAGGCTCACCACCAGCCGGTCCCCCAGGGTGCGGCCATGCTTCATGAGGGCCAGGTGCCCCTCATGGAAAAAACCCATGGTGGGGACCAGGACGATTTTTAAGCCCTCGCCCCGCCAGATCATGGCCAGGGCCTGCATTTCCGGAGGGCTGGTGATTATCTCCATAAAAAATAAAAACCCCCAGACTGATGCTCTGGGGGTCTGCGCTCCACGCTCCCGCCGAGTCTCAGTCCGTCATGTGCGGATCCAAGCTCTGGGTTGAGTTGATATTATTTTTGATTATCTTGAAATGATTGTCAATTTAAATCTGTGAAAATCGGCGTAATCGGCGAATTATTTTATCCGCCCGATTACGCCGGTGGACCAGGGTTCAAACCGTTGGAGCCGGGATCGGCCCCGCTTTACTATTGTTGCCGGTATTTAAGGGTGGTGATATCGTTAGTCCCGGTAGGGCCCTGAGAGGTGCCGGTGACATAGACGTTGCCCTGGCCGTCCAGGGCCAGGCCCACTGGCTTATCATCGCCCGCGCGGCTGTACCGGATGACCCAGAGTTCCTCCCCGTCAGGACTGTACTTGACCGTGGCGTAGTCGGTTTTGCCATCGACTCCGGCGGAGTAGCCGGTGACATAGACGTTGCCCTGGCCATCCAGGACCAGGGCCGCGGGGTCATTATCACTGCCCGGCCCCATAAAGCGGCTGACCCAGAGGTGCTCCCCGGCGGGGCTGTATTTGATGGTGGCGTAGTCGACGCCGGATCCCACTCCGGTCTGTCCGCTGACAATGATGTTGCCCTGGCTGTCCATGGCCATGCCTGCGGCTTCAGCGGTCCCTGACGGGCCGAGGTAATGGCGCTCCCATTCTTGTTGCACCGGCGGTTCTGCTTGGTCGGCAATTTGAGCCGCCGCCGGAGAAGTGAACCCCAGGAGCCAGGACAAGAAAATCATAAAGAACATGGCAGGGTGAGACATTTCCTTTTCCTCCGTATAGGCAGGTTCAACAAAAGACAGGCACGGCACAGGAGATGAAGGGATTGAATGGAGGTAATAATATTTAAGTTAAGTATTAAAGCAA
>VGSO01000118.1 GCA_016874945.1 Deltaproteobacteria bacterium | reverse complement strand
GGCCTGCCATTTTCGATGAGAGTTTTGAGTTTCGAGTTTTATAGCAATAGCCTAAAGTTTTTTTCGATTGTTTTTTGACGTAGGGGCACGGCGAGCCGTGCCCAAGGTACAGGGGGACAGCACGCTGTGCCCCTACGGGGAAATTACTTTGGGCAACCCCTATAAATTTTTTCTCTCTCGCCTTGACAGCGGCTTATTTATTCTCTACCATATCCGTATAGATAGCTTAGCTATACTATCGCCCTTAAGCAGCAACGTCCGGGGCCTTTCCCCGCCTATTAAGGCGGGCCGCGGAAGACCCCGGAATTTAATTAAACCCAAGCGGAGTCATCCATGGCAAAGACTGTTGCAGAAATCAACGACAAGATCCGGCAGGGGAAGGCGGTGGTATTCACCGCGGAAGAGATTATCGAAGTGGTCAAGGCCAAGGGCGTAAAAAGGGCCGCGGCGGAGGTGGACGTGGTCACCACCGGCACCTTCGCGCCCATGTGCTCTTCCGGGGCCTACTTCAACACCGGCCACGCCAATCCCCGGATCAAGATGGGCGGCGGCAAGGTCACCCTGAACGACGTTCCCGTCTATGCCGGGTTCGCCGCGGTGGACCTGTTAATCGGCGCCACCGTGGTGGCCGACGACGACCCCCGGAACAAGGTCTTTCCCGGGAAATTCGCTTACGGCGGGGCCCACGTCATCGAAGACCTGGTGGCCGGCCGGGACGTGCGCCTGGTGGCCTCGGCCTACGGCACCGACTGCTACCCGCGCAAAAACCTGGATACCCTCATCCGCCTGGAAGACCTGAATGAAGCGGTGCTCTTCAATATGCGCAACGCCTACCAGAATTACAACGTCGCGGTGAACCTGGGGGACCGGGTCATCTATACCTATATGGGAGTGCTCCAGCCCAAGATGCGCAACGCCAACTACTGCACCGCGGGCCAACTCAGCCCCCTGCTCAACGACCCGCTGTACCGCACCATCGGGGTGGGGACCCGCATCTTCCTGGGAGGCGACCAGGGGTACGTGGTGAGCCACGGCACCCAGCACAACCCCGGGGTCCGCCGCAGCGACCGGGGAGTTCCCCGGGTGCCCGCGGGCACTTTGGCGGTGACCGGCGACCTGAAACAGATGAGCCACCGCTGGCTCAAAGGCGCGTCCTTTACCGGCTACGGCGTCACCCTGACCCTGGGTCTGGGTATTCCCATCCCCATCCTGGACGAGGAAATCCTGGAGTTCACCGCGGTGACCGACGCGGAGCTCACCGCGCCGGTGGTGGATTACAGCCAGGATTACCCCAACTGCAAACCGGAGATCCTGGGGGAAGTGTCCATTGCCCAGCTTAAGTCGGGAGAAATCACCGTCAACGGCAAGAAGGTGGTCACCGCCGGCCTGTCTTCCTATGCCTTTGCCCGGGAGGTGGCCCAGGTCCTGAAGCGTTGGATCACGGAAGGCTCCTTTTTCCTCACCGAGCCGGTGGCGCCCATCCCGTCGGCGGATTCCGGCTACAAGTTCAAGCCGTTGAAGGAACGGCCCTGGGAACCGGCCCAGGCGGCCAATTAGGGCAGGTTTCAGGAGTCAGGTTTTAGGTTTCAGGGAATAGGGAATAGCACTACAACGTTAATTATCCGCCTGCTTCAGTACAACCCTTTGTATTTATTGTCATTCTGAGCGCAGCGAAGAATCTAGACCCTTCGCCTACGGCTCAGGGTGACATAACTGATTGTCAGTAATATCCAATGGTTGTCCTATCATGGGCGATATGGGAGGTATTATCTAACGTAGTAGTGATAGGGAATAGGGAATAAAAAAAATAGGGCGGACATTGGCCGCCACAATGTAGGGTGCGCACGCCACACCATTGCAGGGGCGGCCCGGTGGGCCGCCCTTGAGGCATATTGACCTTTGAAGCGCAGGCTGAGCCTGCGCCTACATTTTCAAAGAAGGATAAACCCATGGCCAAAAAGAAAGTGGTGCTTAATTTCCCGCCCCATCTCATCGACCAGCCCATAACCTACCGGCTGGTCAAGGACTACGACCTGGTGGTCAACATCCTCCGGGCCCGTATCACCCCCCGGGAGTGGGGCCGCATGGTGGTGGAATTAAACGGCAATGGCAGCCGGCTGGATGAGGCCATGAACTTCCTGGCGGACCTGGGAGTGGTGGTGGAACCCCTGGCCGGGGAAATCCAATGGCAGGAAGAACGCTGCATCCATTGCACCGCCTGCGTCGCGCCCTGCCCCACCCACGCCCTGGACCTGGACCGGGTCGCCATGACCGTGGCCTTTGACCGGGAACGCTGCATCGCCTGTGAGCTGTGTCTCAATGTCTGTCCCTACCGGGCCATTGAAATGGCTTTTGAATAACAGTTTTCTGTTTTCCGTTTTTTTATTCTTGCCCGGAGGGAGGCGTAAGTCTGCGGCTCCGTTCCCTGACATGATACCGTTGGCCTTTAACCGAAAACTGAAAACTCAATCAGGCCCCTGGGCCTGATTTTTTTTGAAAAATTTTCTTGACATCCTACCGTCAAATCTTATTTTATATATTAATGGTATATAGATTAATGGTATACAAAAGCACAAAGTCTGCCCGGCAATCGTAATTGCCGCCCGGGCAGGGAGGGCATATGAAGTTCTTGGAAGAGACGGAGTGCAAGGCCGACGCCACCGCGGACCTGGTTTACCGGGTCTGCCCCATGCACCTCCTGGAACCCGGGGAAATGCTGGCGGATCTGGAAATGGGCCAGGTGCTGGAAGTCCTGACGGACTATGACGGCGCCCTGGAAGATATCCCCGCCTGGTGCGCCAAGTACGGCCAGGAGTTCATCGGCGTCGGGGAAGACGAACACGAAGACTGCTACAGGCTTTACATTCGCAAGATTCACTGAGGCTAAGATATGAAACGAGTTTATCTGGATCACGCCGCGGCTACGCCGGTGCGCCGGGAAGTGCTGGAAGCCATGCTCCCTTATTTCACCGAGGGCTTCGGCAATCCCTCCGCGGTCTATGACTTGGGGGCGCAAGCCAAAGAGGCGCTGGAGGAACAGCGGGCCAAGGTGGCCCGGCTCATCCATGCCCATGCGGAAGAGATTATTTTCACTTCCTCCGGTGCGGAAGCCAATAACCTGGCAATTAAAGGCGCGGCCCTGGCCCACTTGAAGAAGGGCCGCCATGTAGTGGTGTCCGCCGTGGAGCATCACTCGGTGCTCAACGCCGCCCGCTACCTGGAGAAATTCCACGATTTTGAAGTGACCTTTCTCCCCGTGGACCGCCACGGCGTGGTGGACCCGGAGCGGCTGCAAAAAGTCATCAATCCGGCCACGGTGCTGGTGTCCATTATTCATGCCAGCAATGAGATCGGCACCATCCAGCCCCTGGCGGAATTGGCCCGCCGCTGCCGGGAGCAGGGAATCATTTTCCACACCGACGCGGTGGCCACGGTGGGCCAGATTCCCGTGGACGTGCAGGAACTGGGGGTGGACCTGCTGAGTCTCTCCGGGCCGGCCTTGGAGGGACCCAAGGGCGTGGGCGCGTTGTATTTCCGCCGGAGGCTCCGCCTGGTGCCCCAGATTCATGGGGGCATCCAGGAAAACGGCCGACGGGCCGGCACGGAAAACATGCCCGGCATCGTAGGCCTGGGCCGGGCCGCGGAGCTGGCTGAAATCGAATTGCCCGAAAAAGGGCCATATCTGGCCCAGCTGCGGGATCAACTGAAGGCCGGGGTCATGGAGCGCATTCCCTATGCCATTTACACCGGCCACCCGGAGCGGCGGCTCCCGGGCCATGCCAGCTTCTGCATGGAGGGCATCGAAGGAGAGGCCCTAATTTTCATGCTGAATGCCAAGGGGATCTATGCCAACACCGGTTCGGCCTGCGCCTCCAAGGCTCTAAAAGTTTCCCCGGTCTTGTGCGCCATCGGCCTTCCCCCTGAAGTGGCCCAAGGTTCCATAGTTTTTACTTTTAACCAGGATGATGGTCAGGAAGATGTGGCCCAGGTGATGGACCACTTACCTCAGGCGGTGGAGCGGCTGCGTTCTTTTTCCCCGGTCTGGCGAAAAAAAATGGCAGCAGTATCAGGAGGATAGATGAAACTTTCCACTAAAAGTCGTTATGGCACCAGGCTGTTGTTGGACATGGCCCTGCACTACAACCAGGGGCCCATCCACCTAAGCAACGTGGCGGCCCGCCAGGGGATCTCGGTGAAATACCTGGAGCAGATCATCATTCCCCTAAAAAAAGCCGACTTCGTCAAAAGCTTGAGGGGTCCCAAAGGCGGCCACATTTTGGCCAAGCCGCCGGAGGAGATCACCGTGGGGGAAGTGGTGGCGGTATTGGAAGAAGGCGTAAATCTGGTGGAGTGCACGGAAAGACCGGAAATCTGCAAGCGCGCCCCGGGGTGCCCCACCCGCCTCATCTGGAAGGAGGCTTCCCAGGCCATGTTTGACAAGCTCCAGTCCATAACCCTGGCGGATTTGGTGAGAATGGCCAAAGAAGCCGGAGATAACTACGAGGAAACAGATGTATTCGCAAATCGTAATCGAGCACTTTGCTAATCCCCGGAACACGGGAGTCATCGAAGACGCCGATGGTGTGGGCGAAGTGGGCAACCCCCAGTGCGGGGACATGATGACCTTTTACATCAAGGTCGAAGACGACCGCATCGCGGACATCAAATTTCAAACCTTCGGCTGCGTGGCCGCCATTGCGGTGTCCAGCATCGTCAGCGAAATGGCCAAAGGCAAGACGTTGGAGGAGGCCCGGCAGATCACCCGCAAAGCGGTGGCCGAGGCCCTGGGAGGCTTGCCTCCTAACAAAATGCACTGCTCCAACCTGGGCGCCGAAGCCCTGGCTTTGGCTATCCAGCAGTATGAGGAAAAACGGGCGGCCCATTAGTACGGTCTTCGGTTTTCGGTTTTCGGGGTACAGGCAACTAAAGATCATCCAAAGATAAATGTCATCCGATAAAAGAAGGTAGTCAAGCTATGAGTCAACCCAAACTCCAAGAAAAGTCCCGGGAATTTCCGGCGGTGGAGATCAGCGGGATGAACCGGGCCCTGGCCGCGGACATCCGGAAGCGCAGCGGCACCCAGTTTCAGCGATGTTTCCAGTGCCAGACCTGCGCCAACGGGTGCCCCTTCGTCCAGGCCATGGACTATCCGCCCAACGTGATCATGCGAATGCTCCAATACGGCATGGAGCAGGAGGTGCTGCGGTGCAGCACCATCTGGATCTGCGTGGGCTGCCATACCTGCTCCAGCCAGTGTCCCATGGGCATCGACATCGCGGCGGTGATGGACTCCCTGCGTTTAAAGGCAGTGGAAGCAGGGGCGCCCATCGCCAAGCCCAATATCCTTGACTTTCACGAAGAAGTGCTGCGCTCCCTGGAGCGTTACGGCCGGGCTCATAAGCTGAGCATTATGTGGCGGTACAAGATGCAGACGGGCCGCTGGTTCAGCGACCTGGACGTGGGCCTAAAAATGCTGGCCAGGCGCAAGCTGGAGCTGCGGCCCTCCCGGGTGAAAAATATCGGGGAAATCACCGAACTCTTTAAGTGTTACTGGAGGGAATCCAAATGAGCCGGCGCCCCTATCTTAATTTCTCTTACTTTCCCGGCTGCTCCATGGCCACCACGGCCACCGAGGCCAATGAATCCATCAAAAAGGCAGCCAAGGTGTTGGGCTTCAACCTCATGGAGCTGGAAGACTGGAACTGCTGCGGCTCTTCTTCGGCCCAGACCATGTGCAAGAATCTGAGCCTGGGGATGGCGGCCCGCAATCTCTCCCTGGCCCCTCCGGGATGGCCCCTGGTGGCCATGTGCCCCCGGTGCCTCCACTATTTGCGCAGCGCCCAGGAATGCCTGCGCGCCAGCCCCGAGGCGCACCACGCCCTGGAAGACCATTGGGGCCGGCCCATACCCCTGGACCTGGAAATCGTCCATTTCATGGAGGTTTTGGTGCGCCATGGCACGGACCGCCTGAAGAAAAATCTCAAACGGAGCCTCCAGGGGGTAAAGTTTGTGCCGTACTACGGGTGCACCCTGTTCCGGCCGCCCCGGATGCAGAAAGAAAAATATTTCCAGGGAGAGATGGAAAACCTCTTGAAGATGCTGGGCGCGGAGCCGGCGCCCGACGCTTACGCCTACCGCTGCTGCGGCTCGTTTCTGTCCGCCACCGACCCGGAAGTCGTGACGCCCCTGGTGAATGAAATCATTGACAGCGCCGTAGCCGCCCGGGCCAACTGCATCGTCACCGCCTGCGCCATGTGCCAGCTTAACCTGGAGATCCGCTGCACCAGCAAGGTCCGGCTTCCCGTCTTTCACTTTTCCGAAGTCCTGGCCCTGGCCCTGGGAGCGGAAGACTACGAGGAGTGGTGGCCCCGGCACATCGTGGACCCCCGGCCCCTGCTGGAGGAGCTGAAACTTGTAGCTTAAAAAGATTCACCACCAAGACAACAAGATTCACCCAGGAATATTAATGGGCGTCCTGGAACACCAGGAGGCCCATATTTTTTACTTTGTGTCTTTGTGTCTTGGTGGTGACTGTTGGACTCAAAAATTCTCTGCCTCTTTCAGCACAGTTTTGTCATAAATGCCTTATTTCAAATCACATTTTTAGGCCCGGCGGGTTACCGGGGGTTTGCTCTCCTCAACCCTTCTTGGCCAAAATGCTGGCGATGTCCACCTCGTGCTGTCCGATGGCCCGCATGCGGTCCAGGATAGTCAGGAAGATGGGGGCGGCCTGGGGCAGGCACAGTCCCTCGATCATCCGGTCCTCGTGCTCCGTGGCGAAATTGCTGCACGCCTGGATGAGGTTATGGGCCTCCTGGGCCATGTATTTTTTCAAGAACGCGTTGTCAGTGGTGAGGATGTCCAGGATGGAGCGGAACATGCCGGTATGAAAGTCAAAGAGATAGTTGGTCTGAAACACCGCCTTGTCCGAAAACAGGATGCTGTCCTTGATCTTCTTTTGGATAGGGTCGGACAGGCCTCCGATGTTGTCCCCGATGAGTTGCAGGTGGTTCAGGACGCTTTGGACTCGGAGCACCGCAGATTTTTCCGCCTCGGATACCCGGGCGGTAGAGGTTGCTTGTTTGGTGGCCTTGTCGAGGTCCTGGGCCAGGGCCGCCTGGTGGCTCTTTATTTCCTCCAGACTAGCCCGGCTGTGACGGTTGAAGGCCGACCGGGCGGCCCCCATCATTCTTCTCAGATTGTCGACGACGGGGCCGATGAGTTCTGCTTGATCCTTGATAACTTGTGCTTCCGCCATGATGCGCCTCCTTGGTGAGTTGTCCCGCAGTCGCCGGGCTTATTCATTGTTTCTGGATTAGAAAATAAGGATGGTTAAATCAAAAATCACCCCATCACCTGGTTTTCCAGGGGAATAATCCTTAATTTTTAAAAACAATCGCACCTGCCCGCCTGCTTTCCGCGGAAAACCGGGAGCTGACTATCCAAAATCGAGTTATCATACCAAGGTGCAATCAAAAAGGTATTATTGGGCGCAATTTATTGCGGCCGGAAGGCGGGCGTGATAAATCACGCTACAACTGTTGCCTTTCGACTGCGACTTGGTATCAGGAGACAGGGATGAAAGAACCGGAAGTGCGCAAGTTCCACCGCATTCTGGGGATTATTGTGGTATGGTTCCTGACCGGGCAGTTCCTCACCGGCCTGGTCTTGACCCTAACCCCGGCCGGCCAGGTTTCCTGGCTCACCAAGACCGCGGGAGTGCTGCACTATAACTGGGACCCCCTGGGGACATGGTACCGGGTCCTGTTGACTGCGGCCACCGCGGCCCAGGGGATCTCGGGGATTATCATTTACTTCATGATCCGGGAAAGACAGAAAAAGGCGGGTAATTAGCAGGGCAAGGAAATATTCACCACCAAGACACAAAGACACAAAGGCTCGCCAAGAAATTAAAAATATTGGCGTCCTGGGACTCCAGGACGCCAATATGATTTTCTTTGCGCCCCTTGGCGTCTTAGCGGTCAAGCACTTAAAAGTTCCGGGCGGCACAGGCTGGAAAGCCTGTGCTACTGAATCCGAGTTTCTGGTTTTTTCAACAAGAATTCGTTGTTAACCTACTGATTTAGGAAAGGAAATTGTGGGCAGTGCCCA
>VGSO01000117.1 GCA_016874945.1 Deltaproteobacteria bacterium | reverse complement strand
TAACCTCAAAAGGGCATTTTTGAGGGCTTTCCCCTAAACTATGGTCTTGTGGATACATGAAAAGTATTGATGTCTTAACTGTCCAAACAGGATCGCTCAATTTAGGTAATAAACAATATGCAATAAGACAAGCACTTTTTGTAGATTCAAAAGCTGAAAAGATTGAGGGACAATCAAGCGTTACGATCCAAACAGCTCAAACCTCAATGATAATTAGACACATAAGAAGCGGGAAGGAAGTAGAAGAATTTGGCAAGCTTCCTTCTGTTATCGAGACCGAATTAGGAAATTTATTAACCACAACAATTTTTGTGAAATACAATTATAAAACAGAAATCGAAGAAAATTTACTGCAAGATATCTTCATTTCTGCCCTTCCTAATGGCTTCCTTCAAAATCGTTATAATCCAACACCCAAAGATACGTTTTGGAGGGCAGGTCGAAACGCCCCCACCCTGGAAGAAGCCTTTAGGGTTCGTATAGCTTACAATTTACTTAAAAGAAAGGCTAATTGGAGAGTTCAGAAAATCCCAATGTCTCCAATTGACTTTATTTGGGACGAATAACCCTCCCTTCGAAGCTTTTTAAGGCCGGAAAACCATAAGCATCTATACCCCTCCCCTACATCATCTTTACCCCTTCTTCGCCAGCACCACGCTGGCGTCCGGGGTGGTCTCGATGTGCTGGATGTCGGAGAGCCCCGCGGCCAGGAGCCAGTCGGCCACTTCCGAGTGCAGGTAGGACCGGCCCCGGGGGGTCACGGCCAGCATGTGCACGGAGAACATGGCTGCGCCCACGGGGCTGACGCCGTCATCGTTGAGGAAGAAGTCCTGGATAGCCAGGGTCCCGCCGGGGTTCAAGGCCCGGATGGCCTTGTTAATAATCAGATGGCACTGCTCCTCGTCGTGGCTGTGGAGGATATGGGAAATCCAGATAAAGTCGTAGCCGGAGCCGATGTCATCCTTAAGAAAATTCCCCGCCAGGATGTCGATGCGGTCCGACAGGCCGTAGCGGGCGATGTTGTCCCGGGCGATCTTGCTGGGTTCCGGCAGGTCGAAGACGGTGGCGGTGATTCCGGGATTAGCCTTGGCGAAGTAAATGGCGTAGGTGGCCGGGCCGCCCCCCAGGTCCAGGAGGCGCTTGACGCCTTTCAGGTCCAGCTTGGCGGCCACCTGGGGGGCCAAGTCCCGGGCCAGGGCGTGCATCCCCCAGATAAAGTCCGCCACTTCCTCCGGCTCCTTTTCCCCCTTGTCCAGCCACTTTTCCGGCTCCACCTCGGGGGGGTGGCCCAGGACCAGGGTTTCCTCCAGCCGCATCCAGCCTCGGATGGTGTGGTGTATGTGGCGGATGATGGCGCCCCGGTATTCTTCTTTGCCCCGAACCAAATAGCGGGAGGTAAGATCGCTATTGTGGTAGTAATCCACTCCTTTGACCAACAGGCCTAAGGCTGCGAGTCCATCAAGGAAGATGCCCACGGCCCGGGGTTCGGCCTTGAGGTGGGAGGCCGCCTCCACCGCGCTTTGGGGCTCTTCCAGGAAGTCGAAGACCGCCCGGTCCGCGGCCACCATGAGCATCTTGGCGGCCTGAAACCCCCGGGCCATGGACATGATTTGCATGAATTCGGGTTCGGCAGCGTTAGCCATGGGTCCTAACCTTTCTTCTGGTTATTTTTGTGCTCCCAGCGGCGGATCCACTGGTAGAGAGTCTCGCGGTAATAATACATAATACCTGCCAGGAGGAGGCACAAGGCCAAAAGTAAGGCGGTGAACAGCCACTCGCCCTCGTAGACCTTGGCCCCCTGGAGGGAGAGCATCAAAGTGCCGGGAAGGCGGCCCACGGTGACCATGACCAAAAACAGCCTGAAAGACATGGGGCTGAGGCCCAGGATGAAGCAAAGGTAGTCCTTGGGGAAGCCGGGCAACACGAAGAGGAAAAAGGCAATAAGCGCGCCCTGGTGTTCCATGAGGAAGTCGAATTTCTCCAGGGTTTCCCGGCTCACCCAGCGCTCCACAAATTTCTTCTCCAGCCAGCGCCCCAGGAGAAAGGCCAGGATGGAGCCCAGGGTGAGGCCGATGGTGGAGTAGAGCATCCCTAAGGGCGCGCCGAAGAGGAAGCCCCCCAAAAAGCCGGTGGCTTCGCCGGGAATGGGGGCAAAAACCACCTGTAGGGATTGGATAAGGATGAACAGCAGGGGCGCCAGGGGACCGGCGGCTTCCAGCAGGGCGCGGATGTTTTCCCGGTCGCTGCAAACTTCAAAGTAAAGGCAAATTTTTTCCCACAGAACGGTGCGGTAGCCCCAGATCAGCCCCCCCATGATGATTAAGAAGATGGCGGCCAGGAGGCCCCAAAGGGGCCAGCCGCTTTTGGCGGCAGTCTCGGAGGGGGCTGCCGGGGCAACATGGCCTTGGGGTTTGTCGCCCATATGGTTGCCAGAAGATGACATATCCGGAGTATTTAGACTTTTTCCCCGGTTTTTGCCACTAGAAAAAGGGGTAAAGGAAGGGCAAGGCGTACTTCATTTTTTCCCCTTTTCCCCTTCTACCCCTCAAATCGGCTCCCCTGGCGGCTGCCCCGGCGGGCGAATTCCTCCCGGATCAGCTTAAGGACCCGGGATTTATCCAGGCACCAATGGGGGGCCAGAAATTCTTCCGGGTGAGGGTCCCCGGTGAGGCGGTGGATGACCACCCGGGGCGGCAGGAGTTCGATAAAATCCGCTACCCGGCCCACAAATTCCGCCTCCGTTAAACATTGATATTGCCCCGCCTGAAAGAGGCGGGCCAGGGCCGATCCCTGGATCACATACAAGAGGTGGATTTTGACCCCCTGGATGGGGAGCGCGGACAGATATGCGGCAGTGGCGGCCATCTCCTCCGGTCCTTCACCGGGCAGGCCCAGAATCACATGGGGCGCCACCTCCAAACCCCGGGCCGCGGCCTGTTCCACGGCCTGGGTGAAGCAGGCTACGTCGTGACCCCGGTTGATCCTGGCCAGGGTGGCGTCGTGGGCCGACTGGAGGCCCAACTCCAGCCACACCAAACGTTCCCGGTTAATATCGGCCAGGAGGTCGAGGATCTCATCTCCCAGGCAGTCCGGGCGGGTGCCCACGCTCAGACCCACTACCTGGGGGAAGGCCAGGGCCTCCTGATAAAGGGCCCGAAGATGTTCCCGGGGTGCATAAGTATTGGAAAAGCTTTGAAAATAGGCGATGAATTTCTTTGCCCCATAGCGCCGGCTTAAACGGTGGATGCCTTCCTCCACCTGCCGGGAAATGCTCCGCCCCCGGGCCCAGGCGCCGGTGCCCGAACCCCGGGGGTTGCAGTAGAGGCAGCCGCCCACCCCCACCCGGCCGTCCCGGTTGGGGCAGGTGAGCCCCGCATCCAGGGTGATTTTCTGCACCCGCTGGCCGAAGCGCCGGCGCAGATAAGTGTTTAAGTCAAGGTACGGTGGAAAAGACATCTTGGTATATTGGGAGTGGCGCTACCCGATACAAGGGCTGGGGGAAAAGGGCAAAAGGGGAAAAGGCGAAGAGGGAAGGAAGAACCCAATCCGTTTTCCCTTTAACCTTTTAACCTTTTCCCCTTTTCGCCCAAGTCTTTATTTTAAATCCCCCCAGGCGAACTGCACCAGGGCCAGGGCCGCCAGGACCGCGGTTTCCACCTTCAGCCGCCGGGGGCCCAGGCTAACCACCTGAAAGCCCGCGTCCCGGGCCTGGGCCGCTTCCCGGGGGGAGAAGCCCCCTTCCGGCCCGATGATTAACCGGACTCCCGAGGGCCGGGGGCGCCGGAGACAGGCCTCCAGCCCCCCTCCCCTTTCATCTTCATAAAACAAGAGCTTCACTTCCTCCGGCCCCGCCAGGATGGCGCCAAATTCCCGGGGAGGGTGGATGTACGGAAGATGGGACCGCTGGCAGGATTTGAGGCTTTCCCGGGCGAGGCGCCGCCACCGGGCCAACCGCCGGGCCTGGCGTTCCGGGGCGGCCTTTTCCGAGCGCTCCGAGACAAAGGGAAGAATTTCTCTAACCCCCATTTCCGTGGCCTGGCGCATCACCCCGTCCAGAGTTTCGCCCTTGGCCAGGCCGATACACAGCGCCAGGGGCAGTGGCGACTCTCCCCAGGGCTCCAGGCCGGCCACCAGCTTCAGGACCGCCCCTTGGGGGTCCAGGCTCTCCACCACGGCCTTCCAGTTCCGGCCCTGGCCGTCGCCCACGGCCACCTGGGCGCCCACCCCCAGGCGCAGCACCCGGGCCAGGTGCCGGGTTTCCTCCGGGTCCAACGCCGCCACCCCTTCCCGAACCTTCTCCGGCGCCACATAAAACCGCCGCAGACTCAGATGGAGGGTGGGGGATTTATCTTTGCCGTTTGCCATAAAGACACGGAAACGCCACCTGCCCCGCCATAAGAGAAGTGAAAAAATAGGGCAGGCGCAGTTGAGGCTAACTTTTACATCACTGGCCACGGGCGTCTCGAACGCCCAACCTTTGGGGCGTTCCGCCGGGGAAGGAAATCTCCTCAGGTGGCCAATAGTTCGGCCTTCTGGAAGTGCAGGCCGATGTCCCGGCGCAGGGCCAGGCGGTTGCCCCCAGGGTTTTCCCGGGGGATGACCCGGATTTTGCCGTGGTCCAAGGCGCTGACCATTCGCTGGCGCAAGGTTTCCACCACCTGGCCCCGCTGGTGGCCCTCCTTCACCGTAGCGTTGGCCACCAGAAAGGCCACCCGGGAGCCGTCGGACTTGAACACCCCTTCGTCGGCGGCGTAATCCATGGCCGACGGCACCACGGTGATCTTCTTTTTGTCGCAATAGTCGAAATCCATCACGAGCGGCTCCCCCTTGGTGAGGGACCAGGGATAGCCCTTCTGCTGCTTGGGGCCGCCGGGGCCGGTGACCAGGGCGATGCACAGGGATATCTGGTCGGCCCGGACTTCCGGGGCCACCTCGTTTAAATTTCCCCGGGCCATGGCGGCAATGAGGGCCCCCAGGTTGCGCAGCCGCTTCACCACCGGCTGAAACTCCGGCTCTCCGGGACGGATGTTGATCTCGCACACCCGGATGGCCTTGGGCCGGAAGGCGGCGTCAAAGGACACGAAACAGCCGGGATACAGGACACAGGGGCGAAGCAGGCCCAGTTCCGTGATTTTGTGAATGAGGGGCCGGGCGATGGTCTCTTCCGCCAGGGCTACGAGTTCCGGGGACTCCAGGGGGTGGGGGGAGATGGAGCCCATGCCGCCGGTGATGGGGTTGTCCATCCCCGGCGGTCCTTCAAACCGTTCGGGATAGTCCATGGCCGTGGGCAGGACCTGGTAATGGCCCTTCTGGTCCACGAAGATGGTGAAGCTGATTTCCACCCCGGACATGCGGGCCTCGATGAGCAGGGGCCAGGGGCCTTTTTTGCCAAACCGCCCGGCGTAATCCTCTTTATAGTCGGTGATCAGCCCGTCGTAAACGTCCCGGATTTCCCAGGTGTTAAGAATGATGCGGGCCCCTTTGCCCCCGGCGCTGTAAGGGTACTTGAGGACCGCGCCCCCGAAGTCGTGGAGATAGTCCAGGCAGACGCCCCGGACGGCCCGGTAGTCCCGGGCGTCCACTTCGGTCCACTGGGGGGCCACGGGGATGCCGGCTTCCCGGCACAGGCGCTTGCAGGCGATTTTGTCGCCTTCGATGAACGCGGCCTTTTCATCCAGCCCGATAACCCGGTCGCCAAACCCCGCTTCGGCTAATCGGTCCACCAGGCCGTTAAAAATCAACTGTTCCGGCATGATCAGGGCCAGGTCCAGGTCTCCCCGCTGAAAAGCCGCCACCAGGGCGGCTGCGAAGGCTGCGGCGGTGTTTTCCGCCACCGGGATGAAGCCCACGGGCCACTTCATCTTTTGGGCAAAGGCCGGCATGGCCGGCGTGCCCCTTACCACCAAACCCTGGTAATCGCCGGGATACAGCTCGCTGGTGGCCCGGCTGGTTTCCAGGGCCGCCAGGAAGCTGCGGCCGTCGGTGCCCACAAACCCGATTTTTATGGTCATCTTTTTCCCCCGCCCGAAGCCCAATACTTTTTAAAGACCTTTATCAGCGGCCTGGGGCGCGGTGCGCGCCCTACTGCGGTTAACCTGTTGATTGTCCGGTCTTTTTAACAGAAAAGAGAAAACCCCAAACCGTATCTGCTTATACCAATAAGCGGGCGGCAAATCCATCAAAAATACTGAGGACGGTATCGGTTCGAAAAAGAAGAACCAGGAAAATTTGGGGCGAAAAGGGGAAAAAATTAAAGATCTGACGCTTTAGATTGATAATTCTGGCGCAATTTGGCCCATACTTGTCTGACACTTTCCTTTTCCGCCTCCCTGCCCTCGCGGTCATATTCCAATACTGGGATGGACGTGAGTAAGGCGTCAAGATGCTCCAACTTGCGGATGAGGGGTGTGGCTTGCAATTCCTGCCGTTCCGCCTTATTAACTTCTTGCCACCGGCGTTGGAAGGCCCGGGCCGCTGCCGGGGATAAGCGGCTCCAGCCGGATTCCAGGGCCACCTCCATCTCCCGCAGGCGGTTCAGGAGAAATGGCTGGGGCCGTCGGCGGCCGTTTTCCCACTGATTGACAGAGTGCTGAAGGTGACCCCCACTTCCCGGGCGAACTGCTCCTGGGTGAGCCCTAGGCGTTGGCGAAGGGTTTTGACCAAAATGGAAATATCCATATCAAGTATAATAGCCCGCCGCTTTTTGTTATTTAAAATTATATATGATTTTAAATATAAATTCTGTGAAAACTGTGAAATCTGTGGATTACTTCCCGATTTTTTCCACCCGCACCCCGATGAGGCGGAGGAGCTTGCGCCGGGGATTTTCCCGGCGGTCCAGAAAGGGCATCAAGAGCTTCATGGCTTCAAAGACCAGGGTGCGCGGGGATTGGGCGGGAAGGGGGAGGGTATAGGCCCGGGAATGGGTTTGAAAGTCGGCGAAACGCACCGTCACCACCACGGTGCGGTAGGTGCGGAAGCCTTCGGCCAGGAGGCGCCGCCAGACGCCCCGGCACATGTCCCAGAGGCGCTCAAAAATAAAAGTCAGGTCAAGGGTGTCCTGGCCGAAGGTCTCCTGTTCCCCCACGGATTTGGGTTCGTATTCCTCCTGGAGGGGCGAATCGTGGCGCCCCCGGATCCGGTCGTACAAGGCCCGGCCCCATTTGCCGAACATGTCCTGGAGCTCTTGCCGGGAAAACTTTTTCAAATCCTCCACCTGGGCGACGCCCATCCGGGCCAGGAAAGTTTCCGATTTGGGGCCGATGCCGGGAATTTTCCGCACCGGCAGGGGGGCCAGGAAGTTCTCCGCCTCTTCCTGGGTGACGATGGTGAGGCCGTCGGGTTTCTTAAAGTCCGAGGCGATCTTGGCCAGGAGCTTGTTGGGGCCAAGACCCACCGAGGCGGTGAGGTGCTCCTGGGAATTGATTTCTGCTTTAATTTTCCGGCAGATGGCCGCCGCTTCTTCGTACGATCCCGCGAAGCTCAAGTCAAAATAGGCTTCGTCAATGCCGCCTTCTTCCACCAAGGGGGAGTGACGCCGCAGAATGGCCATGACGCGACGGGAAATCTCCGCGTAGCGCCGGAAGCGGGGGCGCACAAAGACCACCGGAGGCTCCCCCCGGCGTTTGGCGGCCTCCGAGACCCGCCAGGCCCGGGAGATGGGCATGGCAGAGTGGATGCCATAGCGCCGGGCCGGGTAGTTGGCGGTGGCCACCACCCCCCGGCCCCGGCCTTCCTCGGGGTCGGCGCCCACCACCAGGGGCAAGCCCCGGAGTTCCGGCTGATCCAATTCTTCCGCCGCGGCAAAGAAGGCGTCCATGTCCAGATGGCCGATGAGGCGCATGTTAGGGGTCAGGGGTCAGGTTTTAGGTTTTAGGTTTTAATTCGGTCAGGATTAATGCCGCCGGGCCACTGATTTTGATCCCTTCTCTTTCAAAAAAATCTAAATATTGCCATTACATCGCTATTTATGATAACTTATTTACGGAACTTAGTGGTTGTTATAAGTTATGGCAGGAACCTAAAGGAATCAGGTGTCAGTTTTTGATAACCTTGAACTTTGAACCTGAAACCTGACACCTGCAACCTGAAACCTAATAAGGAGAGCGAATGGCCCGCGTC
>VGSO01000116.1 GCA_016874945.1 Deltaproteobacteria bacterium | reverse complement strand
CATAGGTTCCAACAGGTCTTGAAGGAAGAGGCTCAGCCGACGATCCAATGCCTTGAGTTGTTGTGCTTTCATGAGCGCATTTTGCGCTCAAAAAAGGCGAATGTCAATATATACTTAACCTAGTATTACTAAGGAATTTTCGAATGGCGTCGACCTGAAGCCACTTGGGGACGCCAACGGGCCGAAAAGAAAAAGAAGGGTGGGAAAACCAGGTTTCCCACCCTCTTTATACTTTGGTAAATATGGTAAAGAGACGGTAAAGAAAAAACCGCCCAGCCCGGTTACTTCACTTCCTCGAACTCCGCCTCCACCACTTCTTCTTCAGGCTTTTTGGCCTTCTCTTCAGGTTTGGGGCCGGCCCCGGCGCCGGCGGCGCCGCCCGCGGCGGTCTTGGCGTACATCTGCTCTGCCAGCTTGTGGGAGGCCTTCATCAGGTCTTCGCTGGCCTTCTTGATGGCCTGGGCGTCGGTGCCCTCCATAGCCGTCTTCAGATGGGAGATGTGGCTTTCGATATCCGCCTTGGTGGCCGCATCCACCTTGTCCCCCAGGTCCGCCAGGGTCTTTTCCGTGGTGTAGATGAGGGTGTCGGCCTGGTTGCGGGCCTCGGCCAGCTCCTTCTTGCGATGGTCTTCCTCGGCGTGGAGCTCGGCTTCTTTAACCAGATTTCTGATCTCCTCTTCCGTCAGGCCGCTGGGCGCGGTGATGCGGATGGACTGCTCCCGGCCGGTGCCCAGGTCCTTGGCGGATACGTGGACGATGCCGTTGGCGTCAATGTCAAAGGTGACCTCGATCTGGGGCACCCCCCGGGGCGCCGGGGGAATGCCGAACAGCTCAAAGCGGCCCAGGGTCTTGTTGCCCGCGGCCATCTCCCGCTCCCCCTGGAGCACGTGGATGGTCACCGCCTGCTGGTTGTCCGCGGCGGTGGAAAAGACCTGGCTCTTCCGGGTGGGGATGGTGGTGTTGCGGTCGATGATCTTGGTGAACACCCCGCCCAGGGTCTCGATGCCCAGGGACAAGGGGGTGACGTCCAGGAGCAGGATGTCCTTCACTTCCCCTTTGAGGACTCCGGACTGGATGGCCGCGCCCACGGCCACCACTTCATCGGGGTTGACGCCCTTGTGGGGCTCCTTCTGAAAGATGGACATGACTTTTTCCTGGACCTTGGGCATGCGGGTCATGCCGCCCACCAGGACCACTTCGTCGATCTCCTGGGGACCCACCCCCGCGTCCTTCATGGCCTGGCGGCAAGGGCCTTCCAGCTTGCCGATGAGTTCATCCACCAAACTCTCCAGCTTGGCCCGGGTGAGCTTGATGAGCAGGTGCTTAGGGCCGGTGGCGTCCGCGGTGATAAAGGGCAGGTTGATTTCGGTTTCCAGCGCGGTGGACAGCTCGCACTTGGCCTTTTCCGCGGCCTCTTTGAGGCGCTGAAGGGCCATGCGGTCCTTGCGCAGATCAATGCCCTGCTCCCGGCGGAACTCGTCGGCCAGGAAGTCGATGACCCGCTGGTCGAAGTCGTCGCCCCCCAGGTGGGTGTCGCCGTTGGTGGATTTCACCTCAAAGACCCCTTCGCCGATTTCCAGGACGGAGATGTCGAAGGTGCCGCCGCCCAGGTCGAAGACCGCGATGCGCTCGTCCTTTTTCTTGTCCAGGCCGTAGGCCATGGAGGCCGCGGTGGGCTCGTTGATGATGCGCAGGACGTTCAAGCCGGCGATGCGCCCCGCGTCTTTGGTGGCCTGGCGCTGGGAGTCGTTGAAGTAGGCGGGCACGGTGATCACCGCCTCGGTGACCTTCTCCCCCAGGTACTCCTCTGCGGTCTGCTTCATCTTGGTGAGGACCATGGCGGAGATTTCCCCGGGGCTGTAAGTGCGCCCCCGGACCTCCACGTGCGCGTCGCCGTTTTCCGCCGCCACGATTTTATAGGGCAGGATCTTGAGGTCCTTTTGGACTTCCGGGTCTTCAAACTTGCGACCGATCAGGCGCTTGATGGAGAAGATAGTGTTGCTGGGGTTGGTGATGGCCTGGCGCTTGGCGATCTGCCCCACCAGGCGCTCGCCGCTATCGGTAAACGCGACCACCGAAGGGGTGGTGCGGGCGCCTTCGACGTTGGGGATGACCTTGGGCTCCCCGCCTTCCATAATGGCTACCACCGAGTTGGTGGTGCCCAAATCAATTCCTATGGGTTTGGACATTTAGTATTCCTCCTGATGGACTCAATCTCTCTATCAAGTAGTTTTTTGGGGATGGCGGGCCACCACGACCATGGCCGGCCGCAGCAGCCTTTTGTGAAACAGATATCCTTTTTGCAGCTCCTGGGTGACGCTGCAATCGTTTACCTCCGGATTTTCCACCTCTTGCACGGCGTTGTGGAACGCGGGGTCAAAGGTTTCGCCCAGGCTGGTGAGGGGAGTGACCCCAAACCTTTCCAGGGCCTTGAGAAACCCTTGGTGCACCAATTCCAGCCCTTCCAGGAAGGCCTGGGGCGCGCCCTGCTCCCGGCCGTGGGCCAGGGCCAACTCCAGGTTGTCCACCATCGGCAGGAGTTCTTTGATCAGGCTTTCATTGGCGAAGAGCAGTAGATCGGCCTTTTCCCGGTCGCGGCGTTTTTTCAGATTTTCCATTTCCGCGGCCAGGCGCAGGAATCGCTCATAATTTTCCTGGGCCTCCTGGGTTTTCTGGGCCAACTGGACCTGCAAGTCTTCTGATTCACCGGGCGCGGCCGGAGCCGCCTCCGGTTTTTCCGCCTCTTCCGGAGCCGTGGTTTCCGGTGGCGGATTTCCATCATTTATGGATAAGGACATAAAGCGCGTACTCCTTAGGTATTCCAAAACATTTCGGCCCCCCGGTAAAGGTGCAGGGCGGCCTCAATGCCTGATTGGCAAAACTCAAGTCTGCCTTTTGTTGAGATAATCCGTCACCATGGCGGCGGTAAACCGCACGATGGGAACCACCCGGGCATAGTTCATCCGCATGGGACCGATAACTCCCAGACTGCCCTGGGGTGACAGACTGGAACCATAAGACGCGGCCACCAGGCTGAGTTGCATCTCGGAGAAATTCTCCTCCGGGCCGATGATGATCTGCACCCCCTGGGACGCCAGGGTCTTGTCCAGCAGGGTGATAAGACGGTGCTTCTCTTCAAAGGCTTTGTACAGGGCCCGGATCTTGGAGATATCCTCGGCAAATTCAGGATAGTCCAAAATCTGGCTGGTGCCCTCAATGAAAAGTTCTTCCTCTTCATCACTTTGCAGGGCTTGGCGGCTCAGGTTCAGGGCCTGGGAGACCAGGCGGTCGAAGAGGTTGCGGTCTTCCTCCATCTTGGTCAGTATCTGGCTCCGGGATTCGCCCAGGGTAAGATTCTGGCAGAGTTCGTTGAGATACTGGCTGAAGCGGTCCAGCTGCTCCTGGGAATAAGCGGGGCCGCAGCGCACAAACCGGGTCTGCACCTGGTTGTCCTGGGACACCAGGACCGTGAGGACACCGTCTCCCCCCAAGTTGATGAACTTGATGTGCTTGAGGCGGATGCCCTGGGGGCGGGGGGCCAGCACCAGGGCGGGGTGGCCGCTCACCGCGGAAAGCGCCCGGGAAACCTGGCGAAAAACCTCGGAAGGCTCGGCCCCGGAGGGGGAAAACGCGTCCTGGATTTTCTGCTGCGTGGCCGGACCCAACTCCTGGATGGGCATGATGTGGTCCACGTAGTAGCGGAAGCCCTTGGGCGTGGGAATGCGCCCCGCGGAGGTGTGGGGCTGGGTCAGGAAGCCCCGGTCTTCCAGGTCCATCATAAGGTTGCGGATGGTGGCGGAGCTAAGATTCAAGCCCGAAGTCTTGGCTACGGTGCGAGACCCCACCGGCTCCCCGCTGGTCACATAATGAGAAACCACTATTTCCAGGACTCTGGTGTCCCTTTCTCCCAGAAGTCGCATAATCGGTCCCGCCTCCACTTCAATCTTAAAAGCTAATGATTACAGAAAGTTTTGTCAATGGTTATTATTATCCCGAGGGCTTAATCCAGCCTGCTTTCCCTCTTATTAAAGGAGGCCCGTCTGGCCGGCTTTGGCCAGGGCCTCGGCCAGGTGCGGCAGTTCCTCGGCCACCAGGGGGTTCCCGCTCCTAACATTCTTCCATAGATCAGCCTGGAGCCAACAAATTCCTTAATCAGCCCCGCCCCTAACCCTGGCACCGATGCCGCACGATCTCGCCTTCCACCATGTAAACCACCTGCTCGGCGATGTTGGTGGCGTGGTCCCCCACCCGCTCCAGGTGGCGCACCACGGAGATCTGGCTCTGGCAGGAGGGAATGGCCCGGTCTTCGGTCATGTCGCGGATGAGATCCTGGATGATTTCCTGATCCATTTCATCCACCCGGGTGTCTTCTTGGCAAACCTGGCGGGCCAGGCGGGCGTCCTGGTTGATAAAGGACTGGAGGCTCTGGCGCACCATCTCCAAGACCTCCTGGGCCATCTGGGAAAGAAGTGGGTGCACCGGCCAGGAACCTTCCTGGTCCAGGGACTCTTCGGCAATGTTGACGGCCAGGTCGCCGATGCGTTCCAATTCGGCGATGATGTGGTCCACCGCCATCAATTGGCGCAGATCCAGGGCCACCGGCTGGAACAGGGCGATGAGGCGGATGCACTCTTCGTCAATGGCCTCCTCCAGGTCGTTGATGGCCTTATCCCCCGCAATTACCTCCCGGGCCGTCTCCCGGTCCGGGTTCAGGAACGCGGAGACGCTCCGCCGGATGGCCGTTTCGGCCAACTGGGCCAGTTTAAGCAGCCTGGCCTTCAAGTCCTCCAGGTCCCGGTGAAATTTGTCGTGCGAGACATCCGCCCCCTTAATCCTCTCCTCCATGGGACACCTCTGAGTGGCGTTCGGTTATCGGCAGGGGGTCAGTGGACCTCTCGCCGATATTTAGACTTAATTGCAGTCCTGATCTAAATGTACTATCTTTGAGCCCTTCCGGCAATTGTCTTGGTTCATCTTTCAGCCCGCGATCCGGGAAACCTGCCCGCCTGAAAAACCGAAAACTATAGCGATTGCCAAAAGTTTTTTCCGATTGTTTTTTGACGTAGGGGCACAGCGTGCTGTGCCCCTGTACCTTGGGCACGGCTCGCCGTGCCCCTAGGGGGAAATTACTTTGGACAACCCCTATAAGTGGTCAATTTAATAAATACGGTGACGTATTAAATTAAGCTGCCTGCGAAAATGGGCAGGCTTCGTCTGCGAGCTTATGCCTAAGGTTAGCCAGGTCTTTTCGGGTAAATTTCCATTGATACCAAGTTGCATTCAAAGAGGTATTATTGAGTTTGTCATTCTGAACGGAGTGAAGCGGAGTGAAGAATCTAGATTCTTCGCTGCGCTCAGAATGACAATTCTACTCGTTTGATCGCAACTTGGTATGAAAGACAAAGGTTGGCAAGCGAGGGGGCTGAGCCAACCTTGGATCTTTCTAAAACACTTGTGCGATTCTTGGCAGGGATAACTTCAGATTAGCGATAGCCGCTCGTCGTAAATGAACTCCCGGGTATGCCTGGCCACCCTTTCCGGTTCCAGGTGAATTCTGGCCGTGCCGGATTCCATTCCCGCCCGGGCCACCGCCTCGGCGACGGCCGGGGGAACTCGGAAATCCATAGCGCCCGGCAGGATATAACCGGGACTCAATTGATTTCCTACCAAACCGGCGATAGCGTGTGCCGCCGCAATATTCATGGCATTATTGATGGACCTGGCCCGGATGTCCAGGGCGCCGCGAAAGATGCCTGGGAAGGCCAGGCAGTTGTTCACTTGATTGGGGAAATCCGATCTACCGGTGGCTACTACCGCGGCCCCGGCCATCCTGGCTTCCTCTGGATAAATTTCTGGATCTGGATTGGCCATGGCAAAAACAATGGGATCAGGCGCCATGGATTTTACCATTTCCTGATTGAGAACGTTCGGCCCGGAGAGCCCGATGAAGACTTCTGCACCCTTCAAGGCATTAGCCAGGGTGCCCTTTTGTTTTTCAGGGTTGGTGATTTCCGCTAACTCATTCTTGATGAAATTCATCCCCTTGGGACGTCCTTTATAAACCACGCCGGTGGTATCGCAGATAATGATGTTTTTAGCGCCGGCCAGGATCAGCAATTTAGCCACGGCTATGGCGGAGGCGCCGGCGCCGTTAAAGACAATCTTCACCTCTTCCAGTTTCCGGTCGACGATCTTCAAGGCATTGATGATGGCTGCCAGGGCGACCACCGCCGTGCCGTGCTGATCATCATGGAATACCGGAATATCCAGCCTTTCATGTAATTTTTTCTCGATTTCAAAACAACGGGGCGAGGAGATGTCTTCCAGGTTAATCCCGCCGAAGGCCGGAGAAATGTTTTCCACCAGTTGCACCACCAAGTCGGTGTCCTGGGTGCTGATACAGATGGGAAAGGCTTCCACGCCTCCGAAGGTTTTAAAGAGAATGGCCTTCCCCTCCATGACCGGCAGAGCCGCCCGGGGCCCGATATTCCCCAGCCCTAAAACCGCGCTGCCGTCCGACACGATGGCCACCAGGTTACTTTTGCAGGTATATTCATAAGCGGCCATGGCGTCATGAAGAATTTTCTGACACACCTCCGCCACCGCGCCCGGAGAATAGAGCCGGCTGTAGATGACTTCATCCTTGATAGGAACTTTGGTGTAAATCTGCACACACCCCTGATAGCGGCGATGCAGTTCCAGGGATTCCTCATCAATACTCAGCTTCCCGTAATCCTGGCCTTCCGCGGGCAGCCAGGCCAGCTCTCCTTCGTAAATATATCGTTCGGTCCGCTCATAAACCCGGTCAGGGGTGATGTCTTTCGGAGACAGTGAGGCCACGCCCGTTTCTTGAGCCGCCTGAGCCACCGCTTTGGCAACTACCGGGGAGATACGCCAATCCATTTGCCGGGGAATAATAGTGGTGGGGGATAATTTTACTTCCGGAATCATGTCGGCCAAGGCCCGGGTCGCAGCCAGGTACATGGGGATATTGACCCGATTGGCCCCCACATCCAGACATCCCCGGAAAAACCCCGGGGTTACTAGAGAGGAACGTATCTGATTTTCGCTATCCGCCAGGGCGGTGGCTACCACTGCTGCTCCCCCGGCTTTGGCTTCCGCTTCGCTGATCTCCGGTTCCGGCAGGGCCAGGGCAAAGACGATGGAGTCTTTGGCCATGCTGGCCACCATTTCCCGATTGACCAATCCTCCGGCGGAGAGGCCGATGAACACATCTGCCCCTCTTATGACCTCAGCCAGGCTGCCTTTGAATTCCCGAGGGCCTACTAAACGGGCGATTTCCGATTTGGCCCAATTCATCCCGGCCATGCGGTAAACGTGGAGAGCCCCGTGCCGGTCGCAAAGGACAATGTTAGAAGTACCTGCCACAATCAGTCCTTTGGCCACGCCAATGCCGGCGGCGCCGGCGCCGCTGATAACGATGCGCACGTCGGCAAAGTTTTTGCCTACCACCTTGAGGGCGTTAAAGAGAGCCGCCAGGACGATGATGCCCGCGGCATGGTATTCATGGTGCAACACCGACAGCCTTATGGCTTTTCTGATCCGGTTCTCAATGGTGAAGCATTTGGGGGCGGCGATACTTTCCAGGCAAAATCCCCCAAAGGAAGGCGCGAGGATGCGGACAATTTCCACAATCTCATCGGCGTCCTGGGTCTTCAGGGCAATGGGCACTGCATCCACGTTGGCGAAAGTCTTATAAATAACCGACTTGGCCTCCAGCTTGGGCAATACTGCCAAAGCCCCAATATTGCCATATTCATACACTTGACTGCCGTCGGAGATCAGGGCAATGGAATTTCCCCGGCAGGTGTAGCGGTAGGAGGCGACGGGATGCTTATCAATCTCCCGGCAGATCGCCCCCACTCCGGGAGTGTAAATTCGACTTAGCACAGACACATCCCTGATGGGCATCTTGCTCTTGATGCCGATCAAGCCGCGATAACGCCGCCGATAAGATAGGGCGTCCGATTCGTTAGTCATTTGGTTATCCCTCCACTGTCTAAAGGGGCTCTTCCGCCTTTATTCGCACACCCAATGGGAAAGGCGCACCTCTCGGAAAAACCGAGAGGCACCGCGTCCATACAATACCACTGGCCCGGGCCGGCAGGAAAGTATTTCCATGCCTGATACCA
>VGSO01000115.1 GCA_016874945.1 Deltaproteobacteria bacterium | reverse complement strand
CCAGCGAGTGGGGTAAGCGGCATAAAAAAGACGGGGGACTTGGTAAAATCCCCCGCCTTTGTTTTGAGATAGTGGGATCAAGCCGCGCGGAATTGGCGGGCCTCGATGTTGTACTGCTTGATTTTGTAGCCCAGGATGCGCAGGCTGGTGTCCAGGTGCTGGGCCGCCTTGCTCTGGTTGCCCCGGCTCTGGCGCAGGGCCTCGATGATGAGCTCTTTTTCCAGCCGCTCCACCTGGGAGGCCAGCCCCTGGCCGATGGCGCCCGGATCCTGGCGCTGGAGGCCGGGAGGCAGGTGCATGGCCAGGATGGCGTCCTCGTCGCACACCAGCACCGCCCGTTCGATGAGATTTTCCAGCTCCCGCACGTTTCCCGGCCAGGGGTACTGCATGAGGAGGTCCAGTGCCGGGGGGGACAGGCGCTCCACCGGCTTCCCGTGCTCTTTGGCGCACTTGGTGAGAAAGTGCTCCGCCAGCAGGGGGATGTCCGCCTGGCGCTCCCTTAAGGGGGGGAGATAAATGGGGAAAACGTTCAGGCGGTAGTACAGGTCTTCCCGGAAGGCGCCGTCTTTCAACAGTTGCTCCAGGTCCCGGTGGGTGGCGGCCAGGAGGCGGATGTCGGCTTTCAGGGTGGCGCTGCCCCCCAGGCGGCTGAATTCCCGCTCCTGGATCACCCGGAGCAGCTTAAGCTGGACATTGGGGCTCAGATCGCCGATTTCATCCAGAAAAATAGTGCCCCCCTGGGCCAGTTCGAAGCGCCCCGCCTTGCGCTGGAGCGCGCCGGTGAAGGCCCCTTTTTCGTGGCCGAAGAGTTCGCTTTCCACCAGGGTTTCCGGCAGGGCCGCGAGATTCACCTTGATGAAGGGCTTCCCGGCCCGGAGGCTGTTGTAGTGGATGGCCGAGGCCACCATTTCCTTGCCGGTGCCCGATTCCCCCCGGATGAGGATGGTGGCGTTGCTCTTGGCCACCCGGTGGATCATCTCGAAAACCTGGCGCATGCGCCCCGAACTCCCGATGATGTTCCCCACCTGGTAGCGCTCCTGGAGCTGCCCCCGGAGCTTGAGGTTCTCGTCCCGGAGGCGGTCCTTCTCCCGGTCGATGAGCATCAGGCTGTTGACGTTTTGGGCGATGATGGAGGCGATGATGGTGAGAAAACTGAGATCGTGGTCCAGGTCCAGTTCCTTGTGGGCCCGGTCCACGCTCAGGGCGCCGATGGTCTTGTGGTTGATCTTGATGGGCACGCACAAGAAGGAAAGCTCCTCTTTTTCTTTAGCGCCCCGGGAGCGGGTGCGGTTGAGGAACATGGGCTCCTGGCTCACCCGGGGCACCACCATGGGTTCTCCCGTTTCCACCACCCGGCCGGTGATGCCTTCCCCCAGCTTGTAGCGGCCCCGGCGGCGGGCCTCGGCGGTGAGGCCGTGGGCCACTTCGATCTGCAGCTCCGCGGTGTCGGGGTTGAGGATGGTGATGGTGCCCCGGCGCATTCCGGCGCTTTGGGCCAGGATCTGCACCACCTGCTGCAGCACCCGGGGCAGCGGCCCCGCATAACTCAGCGTTTGGGTGATTTCATAAAGGATGCTCAGTTCGTCCATTTTGCCGTCTCTAAACAAGATTGATAGCTAATTGGTTCATTTTCGTATTTTTTAATATCATTGTCCATAATTATTTTACGAAATTGTTATTTTAATTAGCTTTCAGCGGTCAGCGGTCAGTTTTCAGCTTTTTTTGCAAATACGTCTGCACATGGGGTGAATCAGTTCTTTGAGAGAAGGCTGAAACCATAAAAAGCCAAAAGCTGACTGCTGACTGCTGATAGCTAAATCCTTGACACTTCCCCGATTTCCGGTTAATTAGTTATTCCAGGTGACGGTAACGATCGTGGAAGACCGCTTTTTTTCCCGGGCCGGCCATCAGGCCATGACTTTCATTGATTATATGGGAGGACTGGCCCTCTTTTTTCTGGATGCCTGCCGCAGCCTGGCCCATCCGCCGTATTTTGTACGGGAGATCGTGGCCCAGATGTATCACCTGGGGGTCAAGTCTTTCCCCCTGGTGGCGGTGGCCTCTTTTTCCGTGGGGTTGGTCCTGGCCATGCAGGGCGTCCAGGTATTGAAGCTGTTTGGTGCGCCCAATTACATCTCCACCAGTGTGGCCTTCACCTTTTTCCGGGGTTTGGGACCGCTCCTGGCCGGCATCATGTTAGCCTCCCGGGGAGGAGCGGGCATCGGCGCGGAATTGGGCTCCATGCGGGTTACCCAGCAGATCGACGCGCTCACCGTATCCGCGGTGAATCCCATGAAATACCTGGTGGTCACCCGGGTGGTGGCCTGCATGATCATTACCCCCATGTTGGCCACCGCGGCCAACCTCATCGGCATCCTGGGAGGCATGATTATTGGAGTGACCCAGGTGGGCATGACCCCCACCTACTATTACACTCTGACCATCAAGTATCTGACGCTGCGGGATGTGCTGCCGGGCATCGGCAAGACCACCGTCTTCGGCCTAATTGTGGGCATCGTGGGTTGCTATCACGGCTATAGAACCGAACACGGCACCTTTGGGGTGGGCCAATCCACCAAGACGGCGGTGGTGGCGGCCATCCTGCTTATTCTGATATCCGATGTCTTCCTCACCAAGTTCACCCTATTCCTCTGGCCTTGACGTCCAGGCGGAAGCGACCCGGGTCGTCCCGGACCGGGCGGTGCTCATCTCCTACGAGGGGGTTTGTAAATCCTTCAATGGGAAGCAGGTCCTGGGGGGAATCGATCTGGACGTTTATGAAGGCGAAACCCTGGCGATCCTGGGCCGCAGCGGATCGGGGAAAACCGTGATGACCAGCATGCTGGTGGGCCTCACCTATCCCGACGCCGGCTCCATTATCATGGATGGGGTGGACCTGAGCGCCTTGAAGACCGACGCGGATTGGAAAAAGCTGCGCCTCAAGACCGGGTATCTCTTCCAGGGTTCCGCCCTCTACGACTCCATGAGCGTGGGAGAGAACGTGGCCTTTCCCATGATTCAGCACACCAACTGGAGCATGGCGGAGATCTCCCGCCGGGTGCACGAAAAGCTGGCCCAGGTGGGGCTGGCCGACGTGGAGAACCTGGAGCCTTCGGCGCTATCCGGTGGCATGCAGCGCCGGGCCGCCCTGGCCCGGACCCTGGCCCTGGACCCTAAAATCATCATTTATGATGAACCCACGGCGGGGCTCGACCCCATCACCGGCGACGAAATCGGCCGCCTCATCCGGCGTCTCCAGCGAGACTTGGACGTCACCTCCATCTGCGTCAGCCACGACTTGCGCCTGACGCAACTGATAGCCGACCGCCTCACCCTCATGTACCAAGGCCGCACGGTCTTCCTGGGGACTTTTGCAGAATTCCTGAAATCGGACCACCCCGAGGTGCTGCGCTTTCTGCACCGGGAAACCGAGGGGGAAGACAAAGAATGATCGAGAGAAAAAAATTCGAGAGCATCGTGGGCCTCTTTGTGGTGGCGTCCATGGCGGCGCTTCTCGTCATGGTCCTCATCATCGCCCAGCAGGAAAGGCTTTGGGTCAAACACGCGGAATTCCGGGCCATCTTTAAGAACGCCGGCGGGCTGAAAGCCGGCTCGGAAGTGCGCCTGGCCGGCCTCACCGTGGGCAACGTCAAGCAGATTCACATTGACGCCCAGGGGCACACGGTGGTCGTCTTCGAGGTGGTGGAGCAATACTCCGACCGCATCCGCCAGGACTCCCGGGCCACCATTGGCTACATGGGCCTCCTGGGAGAAAAGTCCCTGGATCTTTCCACCGGGTCCAGCGACAAGCCCGGCATCCCCCTCCAGGGCATTGTGACTTCCATTGAACCTTTGGATATTACCGAACTTTTTGCCAAGGCCCAGCCCAGCCTGGAGAACCTCCAGAAGATCATCAACAATCTGGCCCAAATCACCCAGGATATGGCCTCCCCCGAAAGCGACGTGGGACAATTTTTCAAGGAGCTTCATGAAATAGCCGTCAAGATCAACCAGGCCAAAGGGACCCTGGGCCTGATTCTCAATGATCCCAAGCTATATCAGGAAACTTCCCAGGCCGCCGCGGGAGTCCGGAAATTCGCGGACGGCCTGTCGGAAGGCAAGGGTCTCATCGGCGCCATGATCAACGACCCGGCTTTAAAAGCCGAGGCCCAAAAAACCCTGGCCGATCTTCACGCCACCTTCGATAACCTGAAACAAGCCTCAGCCAACCTGAAAGAGGCCGCGAACCGGTTTCCCGAGATGGCCAAAAAAGGGGAGGCCCTCCTGGATAACCTGTCCAAGGCGGGGAAATACCTGCCCGACCTGGTGGTGAGCGGCCAGGAAATGACCCGGGACGTGGAAAAGGTGGCGGAAGCGGCCCAGAAGTCCTGGCTCCTGAAGCGCAACGTGCCCAAACCCAAGGAGCAGACCATCCGGGTGGAGTAATCAGTAACCAGTAATCAGTAATCAGTAATCGGTAATCAGTAAATAGTGAGCAGTGAGCAGTTGAACATGAGCCTGCGGCTCACCCATAAATGATGAAAATATGACAAAAAGCCCCCATTAACTTTGAACTTTGAACTTTGAACCTTGAACTTATCTGAGCAGTCGTTCATGAGCCTGCGGCTCACCCGTAAATAATGAAAAATTATTGATGGCACAGGCTTTCCAGCCTGTGCCGTCCGGAACTTTTCAAGACAGTGAGCAGTGAGTAGCTTTATTCTGGTAAACTGTGGGAGAAAGGACGAGACGTGAACCGAAGCTGGCGCTGGTTGCTGCTGTTGTCCGGGATGCTGTGGGGCTGCGCCGCGGCTCAGGCGCCGGGAGTGGGCTTGCGCACCGAGGCGGTGAATCTTAATGACGCCGGGTATCATTACTATCTTCAGGGCCGGTGGTCCCTGGCCCAGGGAAAATTCGCCCAGGCCCTGGCCTACAACCGCCTCATTGACCACCGGGCGGGGATCGCGGCCAATTTGAATAATCTGGGGGCCATCGCCTTGGGCCAGGGGGAATGGGGCGAGGCTGAAACCTATTTAAAGGAGGCCCTGCGGATCAACCGGGACCAGGGGGACCCGGCCGGGATTTGCGAAACCCTGAATAACCTGGGCGCGGCGTACCTGGCCCAGGGGCGGTTGGGGGAAGCCCAGGAAACTTTTCAAGAGGCCCTGGGACAGGCCCAAAGTCTCCCCCCGGGGCCGCTGTGGGCCCTGACCCTGACCCACCTGGGGGACGCGGCCTTATCCCGCCAGGAATATACCCAGGCCTGGGATTATTATTCCCAGGCCCTGGAGCAGGACCGGAGCCGGAAGGACCGCCGGGGCCTGGCGGTGCGCCGGGAACGCCTGGGCCGCACCCTTCTGGAGCAGGGAAATTATCTGGCCGCGCTGCCTTACCTGCACGAAGCCCTCTGGGAATTCCGCCAACTGGAAGACACCGGGGGCATCGTGGACGCCCTGAACTCCCTGACCCGCCTGGCCTTGGCCCAGGGGGACAAGGAAGGCGCCAGGCTTTACGGCGAGCGCCTGCTGAAACTCTACCAGGCCCGGGGCCAGGACCAGGAGGCGGAAAAATTGCAGGCGCTTTTAAGGGCAAGGGGTCTGCCATATAAATAGGGCAGGCCGCCTCCGCCTTTAATGGTGCGCCGGGCACACCCTACACCTGAAATCTGACCCATGCTCTTCTCCACTCCCACCCGGGCGGCGTTCATCAGCATTGTTTCCAACACCCTCCTGGTGGCGGCCAAGGCCGGGGTGGCCCTGTTAAGCGGCAGCGCCGCCATGCTGAGCGAAGCCCTGCACAGCGGCCTGGACCTGCTGGCCTCGTTCCTGGCGTGGCTCTCCCTGACGTTTTCCCGTCATCCCCCCGACTGGCGCCATCCCTTCGGCCACGGCAAGTGGGAGAACATCAGCGCCTTCCTGGAGGGCCTGCTCATCCTGGCGGTGGCCTTGGGGGTGTTTTATCAGTGCGGCCGGCGCCTGTGGGAACCGGCGCCCATCACTTACGTGCCCCTGGGGCTGGCGGTGCTGGCCGGGTCCGCGGCGGTGAACCTGGCCGTGTCCTGTGCTTTGAAAAAGGCCGCCCGGCGGTTTGATTCCGTGGCCCTGGACGCGGACGCGGCCCACCTGACCACCGACGTTTACACCTCCCTGGGGGCCCTGGCGGGACTGGGGGGATATTACTTAACCGGCCACCACCTCTTTGACACCCTGGCAGCCCTGGGAGTGGGGGTGATCATCCTGGGCATCGGCTTCCGGGTCACCCACGGCGGCATTCACGGCCTCCTGGACACCCGCCTCCCCGAATATGAAGAGGAAGAGGTGCGAGAACTGGTGAACGCCTTTGACCCGGTTCTGGAAATCAAGGAGCTCAAAAGCCGCAAAGCGGGGCCGGTGCGCTATTTGAATCTGGTCTTGATGGTGTGCCGCTGGGAGAGCCTGGACCAGGTGCACCGGTTGTGCGACGAATTGGAGGCCCGGATTAAGGAGCGCTTTCCCGGGGCCCACGTCTTCATCCATCCCGAACCCTGTCTTATCAAGGAAAATTACCGCCCCCAGGACCCCGAGGCCTGCGTCTGTCCGTTGCGGATGAATATTTCTTTCCCTGAAAGAGGGTCTGATTAGCCACTGAGTGCTGAGGACCGAGGACTGAGGACTGAGGATTGAGTAAGTGCGCCCCTAGGGACTACAAAGGAAAGATGGTTAATACCAAGTCGCAGTCGAAAGGCAACAGTTGTAGGGGCGTGATTTATCACGCCCGCCTTTCGGGCGCAATAAATTGCGCCCCTATAATAATACCTTTTTGATTGCATCTTGGTATGATATAAGATAGAAAGATTTGAAGATTTGATACCTTGGCAGAAAGCCAGGCAGTTAGCAAAGGAAATATATGAAGTTAGCTGCCAGGCTCCGTTAAATAGGGATATTGGATTAAAAACCCAGATACAGCGAGCCGCGGTATCCATAATGGCAAATTTGGCTGAGGGTTTCGAGCGAGGCAAGCGGACAGAATTTCACCAATTTATTTGCATAGCTAAATCTTCTTGCGCTGAATTGCGTTCCCACCTTTATGTCGCCTTGGATGCCGGGTATTGGGATAATAACCGGTTTGATCAATGGAGGTCTCTAAGATTCTGGGAGGGTTGAGATCTTCAGTAGCCCGGCAGCGATGAATTTTGATAGAGATGAGGACTGAGGGCCGAGGACTGAGTTTACCAACAACTCAGTCCTCAATCCTCATCACTCAGCCATCTCAAGTCCACAGCCCTCAATTACTCCAGCCCCAGTTCCTTTTTGAAGGTCTCCAGCCCGATGTCATTGATGATTTTGCCCAGGCGCTTTTTCTTGTTGGCCTGCTTGAACCAGTCCAGCACCTTGGCGGCCAGGGCCAGGGCTTCGTCGTCGCTCAGGTTGGCGGCGATGGGGTCCGCCAGCCGCGGATTGAGGCCGGAGACAAATCCACCCGCCACCACCCGCCAGCCCTTGGCGGCGCCGATGAGGCCCAGGTCTTTGATGGAAGCCTCGGAGCAGTTGTTGGCGCAGCCCGAGACGCCGATCTTGAATTTGAACGGCAGCGGCAGGCCGTGGTACTTTTCATCCAGATGCAGGCCCACCCCCACCGCGTCCTGGAGCCCCAGGCGGCAGAAAGTGGTGCCGGGGCAGATTTTGATGGACCGGACGCACAGGCCCAGGGCGGCGCCGGGGGTAAGGCCCAATTCTTGCCACACTGCGTCCAGGTCCTCGGGTTTTAAACCCACCAGGGCGAAGCGCGCCGCGGAAGTAACTTTAATGGCCTGGACGCCGTACTTTTCCGCCACATCGGCGATGCGCCGGAGCAGGTTGAAGTCCGTGATGATGCCCCCGGGGATATGGGGAGCGATGGCATAGGTCGCCTTGTCACGTTGCAAGATGGCTCCTTTTTCCAATAAATCTTCAGCCATGATTGGTCTCCTGATCAGCTCCTTGAGGTAATTATTATCGGTTAAGATTAAATACTAATTTCTCTTTGGCAAGGGGGGGGTTTTAAAAAAATATTAATCAGGAGAGCCTCTTGCAAAATTCATTTTGAGGCTGCGATTTTCCCAATGTTGCTTAACGAAATATCCGGTAGCACAGGCTTTCCAGCCTGTGCCGGCGCAGGCTGAAGCCTGCGGCTACATAATTTTGCAA
>VGSO01000114.1 GCA_016874945.1 Deltaproteobacteria bacterium | reverse complement strand
GCCGGGACAACGCCTACACCATAATCATGCTGGCCTCGGCTTTGTGCCTGTTCTTATTGCCCTGGGTTATCGCTGCGGGCAACGTCGTCCTCTTATTCATAGTCGTAGGGATCGCCTACTGGCAGTATGGCGGCACCCTGGCTTTGATGCCCGCATTCACCGCGGACTTCTTCGGCCCCAAGAACCTGGGTATGAATTACGGCCTGGTGTTCCTTGGCTGGGGTCTCGGGTTCTTCATGACCCGCCTGGGCGGCAGCATCGAGGACTGGACCGGCTCTCTGGCGTGGGCCTTCTATCTCTCCGCCATAGTGCTAATCCTGGGCGTGATCGTGGCCCGCATCGCCAAGCGGCCCATGCACGCGGCGGAATAACAAAAGACGCGGAGGGATCAGGCGCCGCCGGCCCTCCGCTTCCTATGGAACTGAGAAGGCAGGGGACACTAACCCCTGCCTTCTCTTTTGTTATCATCCCGGCGTCTAATACGGTTTTCGGTCTTCGGTTTTCGGTTTTCGGTAAAGGTAATTACGGATTATCAATAAGTTACAGATTAAGTTTGTTGCACTTGAAAGAGAAAATGATATAAACCGTTGCCCTTTTTCGCTCAATCCACTATAAGATGGTTCAGCAAGGAGCGGTTTTTCTGCCCCCACTATTTTTGACGTTTAGGGGAAAATCTTATGGATCAGCCCTGGCCGGTGCCGTTCTTCCTGGACCCCCAGACTCTGGCGGTGGATTCCACCATCTGCTTTGTGGTGTCAGTTCTCCTGGCCTTGACCATCAACGCCGAGGCCCAGGCTTATGTGGCCATGTTCCTGGGGGACTACCGGCCCGGCGCCAAAGACCGCCTCCATTTTAACGCCTTTCTGCACCTGGATATCCTGGGAAGCCTCTGCTATCTGGCGGGGGGCTTCGGCTGGCCCCGCACCGTGGATCTCGACCCCGATAAATTTAAGCATCCCCGGCTTTTCACCTTCATCGCCCGCCTGGCCGGTCCGGTGGCCAACTTTCTCCTGGCCAACATCGCCGCCAGCATTTGTTATATTATGAAAATCGTGGATTATGACCCACGGGTATTCCTTATGGTGGCGGGGGTCAATGTCGTCACCGCGGTCTATAGTCTCCTCCCTTTGCCGCCGCTGACCGGGGGCGTCTTGATTTATGTGCTCATCCCCGCGCCCTGGCGGCGCCTCCGCTGGCTCTTCTGGCAGGCCGGGCCATTTCTCCTGGTGGCCACGGTTTTGCTGGAGCGGATTACCCACCAGGGCATTATCAGCCCTTACCTCAATCCCCTGGTCACCATGGCCATGAAATTAATCACGGGATAAAAAAATTTTTGACCATAAAAGACCTCCGGGAATTATTACAGTGAGTTGCATTTTAGAACGGCACTCTCCATGGATCCGCTTCACTCCCTCAGAATGACAATCTATTTGACTTTTACCGCGGTCTCCAGTTGCGGCGAAACGGCTAATGGAAAGGTTGCCGCAGGCTTCAGCCTCCATTGGGTTACGGCGCGCCATCCCCTTCACTAGGAATTACCTAGTTGACCACGTCTTGGTATTAGGAAGTTGGCGCAAAAATTGCAAAAAATTTTACCATTAAGTACCATTCGTGTGTTTTTGATGAAAGGGCCCACTGTAACTATTTACGGAGGGGCTTTTTTGAGGTTCGCTTTCAGGCCCATTGCTGCACCGGGCCCGCCTAGTTGCCGGGGATAAAAACCGCCCATGAATCCGCCCAAACACCGCGCCGCCCTGCTGCTCCTGGTAGCCAATGATGAGACGCGGGCCTATCTCGTGGACCTGCTCCGGGGCAATAACTATCTGCCCACCATCGTGGCCACCCCCCAGGACCTGCATCTGGCCCTTAAAAAAGAGACCTACGCCACGGTTTTTTTGGACTGCGAAATGGCCATCAAATATGGCGGGGGGCTCTATGCCAAGATCAAGGTGGGCTGCCGGAACTGCCGCATCGTGCTCCTGTGCGACAAGCGGCATAAAAGTCATCGGGGCATTATTCGAGAGGCCATGGATATCGGTATTTATTCCTGCCTCCTGGCCCCTTATGAGGACTGGGAAGTGTTGACCATGGTCAAACACTACCCCCGCCTGTCCTCTCTGGAAGGAAAGAATTTCTGAGCTTCTTTTAACCCGCCTCCCCTCGACTCCATGGTCATCCCCGTTCTTACGGGAGACCCAGGAATAATGCGGGGGGAAAGCCAGGGGGACACGCTCCTTGCCCTCCCCTCATTTTTTCCCCTCCTCTTTACTATTTCTCTACCTGTTGGATCTTGGCCCAGGGGTCTTTTAAGGTCACGGTGCGGTTGAAGACCAGGTTCCCGGGCCCGGTTTCCTTATCGGCGCAAAAATAGCCCAGGCGCTCGAACTGGTAAAAATTCCCCGGGGTGGCCGCCGCCAAAGACGGCTCCACCCAACAGGGCTTCAAAGTCTCCAGGGAGTGGGGATTGAGGTGGGCCAGAAAATCGGTGTCCTTATCTTCCCCGGGGTTGGGCTTGGTGAAGAGGCGGTCGTAAAGGCGCACTTCCGCCGGGCGGGCGTGGGGCGCGGACACCCAGTGGAGGGTGGCCTTCACCCGGCGGCCGTCGGGAGCATATCCGCCCCTGGTCTCAGGGTCATAGGTGCAGCGCAGCTCCACCACTTCCCCCGTATTATCTTTGACCACTTCCAGGCACTTGATGAAATAAGCGTATCTGAGGCGCACTTCCCGCCCCGGGGCCAGGCGGTAGAATTTTTTCGGCGGCTCTTCCATAAAGTCCTCCCGTTCAATAAACAGCTCCCGGGAAAAGGGGACTTTCCGGGCGCCCATGGCGGGGTCCTCAGGGTTATTGACCGCTTCCAGTTCTTCCACCTGCCCCGCCGGGTAATTGACCAGGACCACTTTCAGGGGGCGAAGCACCCCCATGACCCGGGGAGCGCGCCGGTTCAGATCTTCCCGGACGCAGTATTCCAGGAGGGACAGTTCCACCAGGTTTTCCCGTTTGCCCACCCCGATGAGATCGCAAAAGTGCCGCATGGCTTCCGGCTGGTAGCCCCGGCGGCGCATTCCGGAGATGGTGGGCATGCGGGGGTCGTCCCAGCCTGCCACGCGGCCCTCCTGCACCAGTTTCAGCAGCTTCCGCTTGCTCATCACCGTATAAGTGAGGTTGAGGCGAGCGAATTCATACTGGTAGGGCCGGTAGGGCACGGGCAGGTGGTCCAGGGTCCAGTCGTACAGAGGCCGGTGGTCTTCAAACTCCAGGGTGCAGATGGAGTGGGTGATGCCTTCCAGGGCGTCGGAAATGGGGTGGGCGTAATCGTACATGGGATAAATGCACCACTTATCGCCGGTGCGGTGGTGGTCTGCATGGAGGATGCGGTAGAGCACCGGGTCCCGCATATTGATGTTGGGAGAGGCCATATCGATCTTGGCCCGGAGCACCCGCCCGCCGTCGGGGAATTCCCCGGCCCGCATGCGCCGGAAGAGGTTCAGATTCTTTTCCACGGAGCGGTCCCGATAAGGGCTGTTTTTTCCCGGCTGGGTCAAGGTGCCCCGGTACTCCCGGATCTCATCGGCGGTCAAATCGCAGACAAAGGCTTTCCCTGTTTTTATCAGGTGCTCGGCGTAGTCGTACATCTGTTCGAAGTAATCGGACGCGTAATAGAGGCGGTCCTCCCCATCAAACCCCAGCCAGCGCACGTCCTCCTGGATGGAGTCCACATACTCTTGCTCTTCTTTGGTGGGGTTGGTGTCGTCGAAGCGCAGGTTGCACTGGCCCCCGAATTCCCTGGCGATGCCGAAGTTGAGGCAGATGGACTTGGCGTGGCCGATGTGCAGATAGCCGTTGGGCTCGGGAGGAAAGCGGGTCACCAGCCGTCCGTCATTTTTACCGGCCTTGAGGTCTTCGGCTACTATTTGCCTGATGAAATCCAGAGGTTGGGCGGTATGATTTGCAGACATGACTCTTTTCCCCATTGGTCAACCAGGTTTCCGATTTCAATAAATTATAATACCTCTACCGGCAAATCCGGCGAGTAATTTTGTGGCCTCCGGGGAGAGAAAATGAGATTACCATATAATGATTAGGGGAGGGGCTCTTCCCAATGGGCATATTATCCATGGTCTATTTTGAATCATTACTGATGAACAAAATAATAATATTGATTTGAACATTTGGTAAAAAGTCGGTAAAATGGCTCTTACTTCAGAAATTCAGGGAAGCTAGGAACTTGATGCTGAACTGGAAGTCGGCCTGGGCTATCTTTAAGTTCCGCCGCAATGCCAGGTTTCCGCCACTATGAATTCATGAGGGGGAAAACCTCCCCCCATGGGGCGAACCTCTTCATTCAAAAGTTTGCACGAAATACTATATAAAAATCTAACTGGAGGTAATTTAGAAAATATGTTCATAATCAATAGCTAAGGTAGCCTACTGAATTACTGGGAATTTCCACAATAATTGAAAATATTTTGGCATAATTCTCGCTACTTTATAGGTATTGGAATTTGAGCACAAAGGGAGAGTTTCATGACCGAAAACGTCCTCGGGTCGGTGGTGGTGGTGGGAGGCGGCATTTCCGGGATTCAGGCTGCCCTGGACCTGGCCAATTCCGGATACTACGTCCACCTGGTGGAGAAAGGTCCGGCCATCGGCGGCAAGATGGCCCAGATCGACAAGACCTTTCCCACCAACGACTGCGCCATGTGAGTAATTTCCCCCAAGCTGGTCGAGGTCGGCCGGCACCACAATATCGAGATTCATACCCTGGCGGACGTTCAAGAAATTACCGGCGAGCCGGGGTGTCTCCAGGTAACTTTCCATAAGAAACCACGCTATGTGGACCCCGCCAGGTGCACCGGTTGCGGGGTCTGCCTGGATGCCTGTCCCATCCGCTACGAGGTGCAGCTTCCCCCGGAAGACGCGGCCCGGGCCCGCACCGCCTATGCCGCGGCCACCGACGAGGCCGCGGTGGCGGACATCATTGCCAGCCACCGGGAGGAGCGGGGCAATCTGCTTCCCATTCTCCTGGCCGTCAACAGCCACTTCAACTGGCTCCCCCAAGCGGCCCTGGAGCATGTGGCCGGGGAACTCCAGATCCCCCTCACCGAAGTCCTGCGGGTGGCCAGTTTCTATAACGCCTTCAGCCTGGTGCCCCGGGGAAAACACATCATCAGCGTATGCCTGGGCACCGGCTGCTTCGTTAAAGGTTCGCCCCGGCTGTTGGACCAGTTAGAGCGGCGTTTAGGGATAAGGCATGGACAAACTACCGCGGATATGCTCTTCACCCTGGAAGTGGTGCGCTGCATCGGTTGCTGCGCCCTGGCCCCGGCCATCCGCATCGGCGACGACACCTTTGGACGGCTGACCACCGGCCAGGCGGACAAAATCATCAACACTTACACCAAGACGGCAAGCCTATGAAGATCACCTCCCTGGACCAGCTTAAGAAAATCGCGGAGCAGGGTCTGAAGCTCACCTATCCTGACAAGATCAAGATCATGGTGGGCATGGCCACCTGCGGCATCTCTTCCGGCGCGGACAAGGTTTACCGGGCCCTGGAGGCCAAGATCGCCGAGCTGGGCCTGGACGCGGCCCTGGAGAAGACCGGCTGCATCGGCTTCTGTCAAAAGGAACCACTGGTGGATGTGATCTATCCCGGCAAGGTGCGCCTCACCTATGAGGCCATGACTCCCGCCCGGGCCGAAGCCCTGGCCGAAGCCCTTCAGGCCGGGGAGATCTACCCCGAGCAGCTCCTGTGCCGCATCGACCAGGAAGAGTTCCTGGTGGAAGGCAAAACCCGCCACTACGCCAACCCCCATCCCCCGGCCCTGCCGGTGGACGTGCTCAAGTATGAAGAGATCCCTTTCTTCCAAAAACAGGTGAAGGTCGCCTTACGGAACTGCGGCTTCATCCACCCGGAGCGTATTGAAGAATACATCGCCCGCGGGGGTTATACCGGACTTTATAAAGTCCTCACCTCCATGAACCCGGAAGCGGTCATTGCGGAAGTCAAGGCCTCGGGGCTCCGGGGCCGGGGCGGCGCGGGATTCCCCACGGGGCTGAAGTGGGAGTTCGCTTATAAAAACCAGAGCGACACCAAATATGTCATCTGCAACGCCGACGAGGGCGACCCCGGAGCCTTTATGGACCGGGGCATCCTGGAGGGCGACCCCCACGCCGTCATCGAAGGCATGGCCATCGGTGCCTTTGCCATCGGCGCCCAGGAAGGCTACATTTACTGCCGGGCCGAATACCCGCTGGCCATCCACCGGCTGAAGATCGCCATCCGGCAGGCCGAAGACCTGGGCCTTCTGGGGGACGAGATCTTCGGGACCGGCTTCTCCTTCAATCTCAGGATTAGGGAAGGCGCGGGCGCGTTCGTGTGCGGCGAAGAAACCGCGCTCATCGCCTCCATTGAAGGCCGGGTGGGCGAACCCCGCCCCCGGCCGCCCTTCCCGGCCCAAAGCGGCCTCTGGGGCAAACCCACCATCATCAACAACGTCAAGACCTGGTCCCACATCGCTCCCATCCTCACCCGGGGGGCCGAATGGTATGCGGGCTTCGGCACCAAGTCCTCCCCGGGCACCACGGTCTTCGCCATGGTGGGGAAAGTCAACAACACCGGGCTGGTGGAAATTCCCCTGGGGATCACTTTAAGGGAGATGATCTTTGAGATCGGCGGCGGCATCGACAGGGGCCGGGACTTTAAGGCGGTGCAGACCGGCGGCCCCTCAGGGGGGTGCATCCCCGGGGAATACCTGGACACCCCGGTGGATTACGAGTCCCTGGGCGCCCTGGGCTCCATCATGGGCTCCGGCGGCATGATCGTCATGGACGAGCGGGACTGCATGGTGGACGTGGCCAAGTACTTCATCGACTTCACCAAGGACGAGTCCTGCGGCAAATGCACCCCCTGCCGGGAGGGGACGCTGCGGCTCATGGAGATGCTGGAAACCATCACCGCGGGCAAGGGCCAAGAGGGCGACATCGATAAGCTGGTCAAGATGAGCGAGCTCATCAAGAAGACTTCCCTGTGCGGCCTGGGCCAGACCGCGCCCAACCCGGTGCTGTCCACCATCAAATATTTCCGGGACGAATACGAAGCCCACATCCGGGACCAGAAATGCCCGGCCCATGTGTGCAAAGACCTAATCACCTTCCGGGTCCTGGACCAGTGCAACGGCTGCCAGCTCTGCCGCCTGAAATGCCCCGTAGAGGCCATTGAGGGGGCCAAAAAGGTGGTGCACCGGGTCATCCAGGAGAAGTGCATCAAGTGCGGCACTTGCTATGAAAAATGTAAATTCGGCGCAATTGTCGTGGAATAAAGAGAGACGCGATGGTCAAGTTAACTATTAATGATCGGCCAGTGGAGGTTCCGGAAGGAACCACCGTGCTGAAGGCGCCTCGAAAACTCGGGGTGAGCATCCCCACCCTGTGTTTTTACGAGGCCATCAAACCTTACGGGGGCTGCCGCCTCTGTCTGGTGGAAGTCACCGGAGGCAGCCGCACCATACTCACCGCGTCCTGCACCTACCCGGTGACCGAAGGCCTCCAGGTCCAGACGGATACCCCGGATGTGCTGGAAGGCCGCCGCCTGGTGATCGATCTGCTGCTGTCCCGCTGCCCGGAAGTCCCGGCTCTGAAAGAGATCGCCGCCCAGCTGGGAGTAACGGAGCCCAGCTTCCCCAAAGGAGAAGGCGACTGCATTTTGTGCGGCCAATGCGTGCGCATGTGCCACGAAGTCCAGCATGTGGGGGCCATCGGCCTGGTGGGCCGGGGCGCCAAAAGGCAGGTGACCACGCCCTACGGCAATTTCTCCGAAGTATGCCGCACCTGCGGCGCCTGCCAGTTCGTCTGTCCCACCGGCCATTTCCAGGACCTGGCCCGGATCAGCGGCAAGACCCCCATCCCCAAGCTCAACGAATTCAACGCCGGCCTCAACACCCGGGGCAATATTTACCGCTTATACCCCCAGGCGGTGCCCAACGCGCCGGTCATCGACGAAACCAACTGCGTCAAGCTCCAAACCGGGGACTGCGGCGTCTGCGCCCAGTTCTGCGCCGCGGGGGCCATTGACTACGACCAGAGGGCTGAAGAGATGACTCTCCAGGTGGGGTCCGCCATCCTGGCCCCGGGGTATAAGCCCTTTGACCCCACCGGCCTGGCAGTTTACGGCTATG